>NZ_JAYFUL010000014.1:0-82549 GCF_034928825.1 Arcicella aquatica
AAAATCGTAATTACAGATTCGGATTCAGAGAAAATCTTATGAAAACAGCTTGTGGACTTTACAATTTCAGGAAAATAGCCTAATAAATTGTACGAAAACAAGATTATATATGTTAAAAATGTCTATTGCTTCAAAAATACTAACCTCGCTTCCCAAAGACCATGAATAAGAAAACTATTATACTCATTTGCTTCATTGTTTTTAAGTTTATCCTTCAATATAATTTAATCCATCCTATTTATGATTTACACAGAGATGAGTATCTGCATCTCGACCAAGCACACCATTTAGCATGGGGATATTTATCGGTTCCGCCCGTTACTTCTTGGTTTTCGTATATCATTTTGCAATTGGGCAATGGTATATTTTGGGTGAAGTTTTTTCCTGCCCTTTTTGGTGTGTTAACGATGGTGGTAGTCTGGAAAGCCATTGAAGTGTTAAAGGGTGGTATTTTTGCTTTGATTTTAGGGGCTTGTGCTGTTACTTTTTCTGTCATCCTACGAATAAATACCCTTTATCAGCCGAATTCTTTAGATATTCTTTGTTGGACTTTCCTATACTTTTCGCTCTTAAAATACTTCATCACTAGTCAAAACAGATGGTTGTGGATAGCGGCTGTTACTTTTGCTTTTGGCTTTTTGAATAAGTACAATATTGTATTTTTATTGATAGGCTTTATTCCTGCTTTGGTATTGAATCCCCATCGGAAAGTATTCAAAAATCCACATTTATACATTGCCATATTCATCGCGTTTTTGCTCGTACTTCCTAATTTAATTTGGCAGGTAAATAACAATTACCCTGTTTTTCATCATTTGGCTTTGCTTAAAAAATATCAATTGGTCAATGTCAGTAGAGTAGGTTTCCTCAAAGAACAACTATTGTTTTTTACAGCTTCGCTTTTTGTGTTAATAGCAGCACTTATTTCTTTTTTTAGGTACAAGCCCTTTAAAGCGTATCGAATGTTCTTTTGGGCATTTGTGTTTACCTTATCAATCTTTGTTTATTTACAAGCGAAAGATTATTATGCCATTGGTTTATACCCAATTTTATTAGCTTTTGGCTCGGTATACCTTGAAAATGTATTGAACGAAGGTTGGAAAATATACCTTCGTCCAGTAGCGATTTTGATTATTCTGTTACTGTTTATACCCATGTACAGAATTGCATTTCCGAATGTTACACCCACTGAAATACAAGGGAAACTAGCTAACTATAAAAAGTTTGGGATGCTAAGATGGGAGGATGGTAGAGACCATACGATGCCACAAGATTTTGCAGATATGCTAAGTTGGAAAGAACTAGCCCAAAAAGTAGATAGTGTTTATGCGGGTATCGCAGACAAGGAACATACTCTGGTACTTTGTGATAATTATGGACAAGCTGGGGCTATCAATTACTATTCAAAATTCCCAACGATTGGTGCTGTTACTGTTAACGCTGATTATATCAACTGGTATCCGCCTTTAGATAAAGTTGAAATTAAGAACATTATCTTAATACAGTTTGCTGACGACGATGATAAAAACCGTCAAAAAGAAAGACCGCTTTTTCAATCAGTGTCACTAACGGGCAAACTAGAAAACCCTTTTGCCCGAGAATATGGAACAAGTATCTATTTGCTCAAAGATGCTAAAGTACCAATCAATCATTTTCTGATTGAAGATATCAAAGAGGAAATGAGTGATTGGAGATAATGCTAATCTCCAATCGTAAAAACCTTATTCCTGCACTGTAAGAGCCATTAAGCCAATGATAACATCATTGCAAAGAGAGATTACTTGAATAGATTTAATCGGTTTTGGCAGAATGGGAAATTGATAAACGTTGGCCGCTCCGCCTTCGATAACAGCATTACTAAAACCTTTGATACTGGTATGCTTTGAATTTTCTTTGATGAAGTCACCTGTTTTCAATAACAATCGAGTTGGACGCTCAGTTTGTGAATATTGAAAAGCCTTGCCATCATAAAAATAGTCTTGTTCAATGGGCCACCAATTGTTCGGGTTGTGTAATTCAAAAGAAGTTTGTTCGCCGCTTTCATAGTGAACCACTACCTTGCCGTTTGCCATTTGACTTTGCATAGGATTGGTAGTACCAGCCATTAATAAATGCACAGCATGACCTTGTATTTTTTGTTTAGGACGTATATTCAATGTATCTGGAAAATTATCCCATTTGCTAGCAAAAGCAATATTCACCTGATTGGTATCAGCGGGCGTAGCAAATGGAATTTGTTGATAATGGATTAAACCATTTTGTTGTTTTGCTTTTTGACGAAGACCTGAGTCATCAATAATTGCTTCCACCAAGGGGTAACACCAATTACCAATCCCTTGAACGGGCAATTGCAATGTAGCACTTTGTAGGCGAGGAGACAAGTACTTGTTTTTAAAAATACGAGTCACTTTATCATTGAAGGAGCTACTTAAATCTATCGAATGATATACATTACTTTTTATGCTTTTCTCAGGGTTTACTGTAGTCTGTTCTGTTTTAGGTATTTCACGTTTTGCGACATTTTTAACAACCTTGTTCTCTTCAAATAATACTTTCACTACAAAAGTCTTACCTGTTAAGGTCTTTATTTCAAGGATTGGCTCATTGTTCCCATTTTGTGTCCAAGTATATTTTGCAGGATTTCCATTAAGTACTACAGATTTTACTTTTTGATACTCCGTTGAAATCCTTAAAGTTAATTCAGACGATTTATTCCAAAAGGTTTTAATGTCATATTCATATAGTTTAGCATTTTTCTTGAAGTTAAATTCAATATCAGACGTTTTGAGCTTAGCATAAGCCCATTCATTCGGAAGACCCGGTTCAATCAATAATTTTCCTTCTAATAACTGCGGTCTTATTCCGAACAAACCTTCTACTAAACTCCTGCCAGCCATACCGATGCCGTCGCCAAAGTCTCTATACAGTTCGCCCCTGATAGCATCCAAACTTGATAGTTGCTCAAATCCACCCGGCGAAGCAGAAGTATAAAGACTTTCGATGATGGTGTTACGCCAAATTTCATAGGCTAAGTTTTTATTACCCGCTTGCCAACAAGCTAACGAAGTATGGAGGTTTTCGCCCAAAGCCACATTGTTGATACTCCAAGTATAGGGTTGCCAATTAGTGGTGCTCAACTGATAAAAATCTTGATTGAGTTCTGGGATACGGAAAGGAATATGAGGAATGTTTTTTTGAACGTATTCAGTCATCTGATATTGTTGTTTGGGCGAAGCAGCCTGAGCATCAATAGCATGATAGATAGTCCAAAGCCCAGCAGAAGGGTGGACTAATTGTAACCCTAAAGCATCTTTGTATTCAGCAAAACAGCCTGTTTCATCTAACCAAAGTTTTTCTTGTAGGGCTTTATAAATCTTATCAGCTTCATCTTGATACGGCTTTGAGTTTTCACCCAACAATTTAGCTAATGAAGCTGCTGAACGAAATGCTCGGTAATTGTAAGCTGTAGAGTGAGTAACGCCACCACCACTGTACTGCAAAGCGTCGCTTGCCCAAATACAGCAATAAGCATCAAAAAGTCCGTCGTCGTCAGCATCAAAATTATGTTTTTCCCAAGCGAGGTGTTTTTTGATAACTGACCACATCTCACGTAAATAGGTAGTATCGCCCGTCCAATTGAAATGATTTAAAAGTTGGTCGATATACACCAAATTCATATCATAATGGTGTGCCCGAATATCACCATTTGGATTTCTGCAAATGTAGCCTTCTGTAAAAATACCTTTCCCAATTTTTTCAAGTTGGCGAGCCAAGTGCATAGCAGAATCAGGTGAAGAATCGGCTAATGGAAAAGCTTCACCCACTTGTGATTTGGCATAAGCAGAAAAGTGCGTTTTCGCTCTGTCGTGTTGCCCCATTACATCAGCAATATAAGGACCACGCCAAGCAGGTAAACGCATCCGCCAAGCCACGGCACCGTGCATATAAGTAGGACTATCCCAAATGGCATCAGCGGCCAAGCTTAGGGCTTGTCCCATAGGATTTAGTAACGTATCTGGCGTTTGGATTTGTACAGTATTCGCAATTTTTTGGCGAAGAACTTCATTCTGTTTTGCAAATACAGGAATTGCTGAATAGTCAAAACCCACATTCCCTTTTTGGATATAGAGGTATTGTTCCGTTTCTTTCAAATCACCAATACCTGTCAAACATGGATTTGAAACTTTATTACGATAAGAATTTACTTCAAAAGGAGATTTTTGGGCGATTGCATCAGTGATAGATAAAGTATAATTGTCAGGAAATAGTCCTGCTACTACTTGACTAGAATCCTTTCGTAAATATTGGATGTTAAAAGTGTTTTTAGCTATGTTGATTTTATTATTGCTACAGTTTTCTGCTTTTAAATAAAAGCTACTTTCTGGGTCAGCCCCAATATCACCATCTCTTGAAAATTTTTTCCCCGTAATTCCTCCAAACAAAACAGTCAGTTGTGTATCCTTGGGTTTGTTTCCTTCAACATGATAAGCTATTAATAGGGCTTCTTGCGTATAAGTAGCTGTAACTTTTAATACCAAAGTAGCATCACCCAATAATTCATCTTGAATTTTATAGTGCATCGCTCCATCCTGATACACCGTCTGTATTTTTTGAGCTTCCGAGAGCCACTTACTTTTTGTACCATTCAATAGTCCAATTTTGCAGTTTCCGCCCATGCCGGGTAGATACAAAGCAAACTCTGGAAAATCGCCAGCTTCTATCCTAAAAGCAGAATTGCTACCATATAAAGCTCGGTTGAATTTCTTTTTGGGATTTACACAAACAAAACCATTCCCGTTGAAGGGTTTATAATGAAGATTTTTAACGACTGCATTTGTTTGTGCAATAATTTTAAATGAGGTTACTAAGAAGAAGACTAAGAATAGTACTTTTTTCATGAGTTACTAGAATTAAGAGGAGTTGCAGACTTATGTTATAAAACTAAAGTCGGTATTTATTTACTCAATATTCCAAAGAATTGAGCAATTGACCCTCTTGTTCACTCATGTCTTTTTCCGTGGTGTATTCCATGTTCAGTAGGACATAGAACATAATGCTACAAGTGTTCTAAGTATAACAGAGTACGGAGATAGACGGAGATGGTATTCGTTTTGGGCAACCGTAAAGGTTGCCGCTACATTTTATAAAACAAATCCAGAGATAAAACCGATTTTAACCTTTTATAGCGGTACCCCTTGCGGTTACCTTTTATTTTACCATTTTCAGGTTACTATGATGAAATTATCTTGTACCTTTTTGCCGAAGTCATAAATAAAATTTTTGAAATTCGTTCAGTTTAAGAAACACTCCCTTAGATTGTTTTGAAGTAGTGATTAATTAAATCAAAAATTAGGAAATACTTTTTTCTTCCATCTTAAGCAAGAGTTTCTCTAAGTTGTCGATATCTTCCTCCCATTTTTGGGGATTACTAATGATATACCTTTGACAATTGCTCAATTCATTTTCAAAACGAATGATATGTTCCCAATAATTTTTCTGCCAAACCTTTGCTGACTGTTGTTTTATTAAGTTGTTGTCTTTTAAATATTTATAAAAATTTTGAAAGACTAAAGATTTAAAACTACCAATGATATTACCTAAAAGTGTATGCTTAGGAAATTTTGGAAAAGCCTCATCTTTATTAGCATTTATATGAATAATTGCATGAAGGTGATTGGGCATTATTTGAAAAGCATCCAATACTACTGATGGAAAACGACTTGGAATACTTAACCATTCTTTTTCTATAATTGAACCTAAGTATGACAGATTCATTTCTTGATTTATAATATCGCCGAATATATTTTCTCGGTTGATTGAACATATTGTGATGAAATATGAACCACCAGCAGAATAGTCGTGATTTTTGTAACGAATAGAATGTCTTAATTTTTTGTTTGGCATAAGATTAAGTGTAAAATTCTTTTATTTCTTTTTTGCATATTCTTTTGGGCAACCGTAAAGGTTGCCACTACATTTTTTATAAACAAATCTAGAGATAAAACCGATTACAATCCTTTGTAGCGGTAACCCTTGCGGTTACCGTTTTATGTTAAAGTTTATTTTGCCAAAAACAAGTTCGTGGAGATACGAACTTCTGCAAAAGTATGTGTTGTTTTTATCCCTTTGCAGTCGGAGACTGCGATTTTATTTGTCGTTCTAAGTCGAAAAAAGACTTAGAACAGCAAGAGTAGATAAAGGCAATTAAATGGGACAAAATAAAGTTCGTAGAGACACGAACTTCGACAAACAAAACTGATGTTGTATGAAGGTTATATTTTATCAGTCCAACTTGCTATTTTTAAAGAAGTTTTTTTATAAAGGTCTGAACTAGGATTCATTTTAAGGGCTTCATTAATGGCATTTGTAGAATATTCCATTTTCTTTATATCCTTAAAATATATTGCTTCTACTAGTTCAAAGATAGATTCTGTATGAATGTATTCAGCTCGTCCTTTTTCAGGGTTTTGAAATTCCTTTTCAAAATATTTAATAGGTTTTAAAATATATTCTCTTAAATGCATTAAACTATATTTAGTATGTATATCTTGATTTTCTATATATTGATTTGTCTCCAATTTATCAAGATAAAATAATGATACAGAATATAATATTAAATTGTTTATAGCTGAAATAGAGCCTTTTACATATTTGATATATTCAACACGACAAATAGACGTATTATTCATTACATCATTATACATTTTAATAGATAACTCAGAATAATGCAAAATTTCATCAAGTTGGTTCTCACTACATGTTGCTAACGTATTTTGATTAAACGATTTATTATATAAAACTAAACTCTTCCCATGATAAAATCTTGGGTCGTTGTGAAATAGTTTTATGCCTTTATCACAATAGTATTCAGACTTCTCAAATTGTTCCATTCTTCTGTAAACCCAAATCAAAGTGTAAATGTAATCATCTGCCCATTTACCATCTGCAGTTTTATTAGTTTCTAAATTTAATAATCCATCCTCTATAATTAATGCTACTTCTATTTTAATTTCATCAGCTTTTTCAATGAATAGTAGTATGAATACTTTTATTAGAATTTCATAAAAATATTCTTTATTACTACCTTCATTTTCAATTTCAGAATAAATTAATTTTATACTGTCAATTAATTCATTAAGCTGTTTTTCTTTAAATACTGATGTTGCTATTACATATTCGATGATTTTAATATATAGAGATTCTAATCTGGCATTATTGGTTATAGAATTACAGTCAAAAAAAATTAAAATAGGTAAATGGTGATAATCTCCCTTTATTTGGTCTTTCCCTTTATTTATTTTAAAAGCTTCTTCATTCTTTAATTTTTGAAGCAGTTCTATTATGCTGCCTTGTAGTAGATATGAACTATTAATTTGTAATAATTCTGTTTTACTATTGGCAATTTTGGCATTATTTAATAAGTCTTCATAAAAAGATGAAACTTCTTTAAGGTTTTCTTTCTCCTTTAAAGATTTAATTTTTTCAGCTATTTTATCTTGAAACTCCTTATGTTGATTAATTTGGACTTCAATAAATGTTTTCTCAATTAGGGTTCTTCTTTGAAGGTTTAATTTATCAAAATAATCTTTAATTTCTTTTTCATGCAAAGTATTTAGAGATTCATTGAGTTTTTCTTTTTTTTGTGCTATGCTTTTAAACTCTAACAAGGCATCTTTCATCTTAGTAAGATTCTCATCAAAGATTAAGAATAATAAAAATGTGTGCTTGGGTGTTCTTAATATATTATAGTTATTAATTCTATTAATTTTTGGTAAATGATTTGTAACATCTTTTAATTTAAAAATATCAGCAGACTTTTTTGCCCCTGAGAAATATAAAAATATATATTTACCTTTTAATTCTGTACTTTCATCGGTCAATTTATTTATATTACACAATCTATCAATAGCAATAAAATCTCTTAAAGTGCTTTTGTATTCTTTAATTACCTCTGCATCATTATAATCTATTTCGGTTTTAGTATTCACCCATATTCTGAAAACATCATTGACCCAATCAGTTCTTTTAACCTTCCTAAATAATTCATTTAATTGATTTTCATCTTTTTTATTTTTATTACCTAATACTATTTCATCGACTTGTAACTTGTTCATAAATAAATCATCAAATTTATTTACTAATTTTTCTTGCATTAATGCAGTTGCTAGTAGAAATGTTGTGCTATTTTCAATCTTTCTAATCGTTTCATTCAAATTTTGAGAAGTTTCAATGGTCAAATCAAACAAATTTCGATTTAATCTCTTATCTACATTTGATTTAATTGAATTTCTATTTAAGATTAATTCTAATTTATATTCATCCAATAGGATTGGTTTAATTGATTTGCTAAATATATATTCGTATGAAATAAAAGAATCGCCTATATCATCAGGAGTTAGATTCAAATTGAAATAAATTCCATATGGAAATGAAAAAGTAATTATATCGCTTGCATCCATAACATAATTTAATTCATATCCTGCTTCTAATAAATCAATATCAGAAATTAATAAATCTATATCCCTACTTGTTATATCTTTTAACAAATCCATATAAAAAAGTTTTAATATGAGTCAAGAATGTTTTTGAAAAATTCATCACGGTTAATTGATTCCCTAGAGTTATATTTTTGATCGTTATAATAGTTAGATATAGTTAATCCCAATTGAGTGTCATATTCATAAATAATATCTATTAATTTGGGGTATAAATTTGCATTTGATTCTTTTTTATTAAAATAATCTTCTAAATGAAGGATTAACATATCTATTAACGGGGAATTTGAAAATAATTTATTTTTCCAAAAATCAATCACCTTATTTAAAGCGTTTTTTAGATTGATATTATTGCTGATATTTATACAATTTTTATGTAGGTGCTTTGTGAAATCAGTTAGAGTTATTTTATTAGGGATTATGTCAATATTAGCGTTGTAATAAATAAATCCCTCATATTCTGAAAGTATTTTTTTGCCTGTTAAAATAAATTCAAAATCAGCCAAAGATAAATTAATAAGGTTTATTTGACTGAAATATAGTATTCTTAGATAAATATAGTAATCGTTCAATTTTAAATTTGAAATCTTCTCTAATAGAATAGGATTATTGGAGTCTTCTAATAGGATAAGTGATTTCAATAATAATTCTTCTAAATTTGAACTTCCATAGAACATTTTTTTTAATTTATCTTCATAAAGAACTGATGTTAGTGTTTTTTTATGCTCAAATGGTTTCGTTTCATGAACAAAGTATAGGTAAGTATAGATGATTTGAGAATTACTATTAATCTTATCTATTGTTTTAAGATTATAAATAATTGCGTTATTGTAAGATTGAAGAATACTTTTGTTAAGTTTGTTAATCGTCCTATATAGATTTAGTAAAATAGATGGTAAATCATCACCTAAGAATTCAGTATTAGGCTCTACTTCTTTATTGAAAGAAATTTGTTTTATAAATTTATTCCACTCATCCTGGCTTAATATTTCAAGTTGTTTTATTAATTCTTCCCTCATATTTCCAACCTTTTTTTAGCTTCATTAATTATATTGTCATTTATAGGGTATTTTTCAGAGATTAAACCTATTATTTCAGCATTAAATTCATTGTCAAAGTAATAAGATTTTGAATGTACTTGTTCTCGACCAAAGCGAAATCCATTTTCATTATATGTTCTACCGAACCCATCATCTTTTTTATATGCAAGAAATAATACGTAGTTATAATGCCATAGCACATTTGATGAGTTTGGTTGGAAAACACACTCATTAAAATTCGAGGAATAATTAATTTTAAAATATTCGACATCCTCATACTCTCTTGGTAACCCTAAAAAATCACATACATCATTTGCTTTGTAAATGTTGTCAATAGAATTATTGATAACATTATTCAATTCGTCTTTTAGCGTAATCCATACCGTCCCGTTTCTTGTTGACCAACCATTTATTTTTATTTTTTCAAAATCAATATATGGTTCATTAAATTTAAAATCTCCAATATACCCATTAAAAGTATCTTTTGTAACTACTCTTGAATAAATGGGTTTATCTATTTTAGATTCAGAGGAATATGTATTTGCTCTTTCTTTAGTAAAGTTTTGAAAATTTAAGGCTAAGCCCTTGGATAAAATAGATTTTACAACATCATTAAAGTGTTCTATAGGTAGAAGTTCAAATTTTATTTCAATTAGGATACAAAGTGCATATAATTGATGTCTTATTTCACTCGATTTATAACAATCTAAAATAAAAGATTTCAAATCATTATCGTCAATTTTTTTTTGAATATATTGAATTACTTTCATCCCAATAGGTTTTGATTTAGGGTATTCTTTTTATCCTAATATTATTATTGACACTATCCCTTAATTTGGGAAAGTTTTTAATAATAAATACTTATACTAACTTAGTAAAAACCCACACATTTCCCAAATCTCCACCCAACTAATTTCCCAAAACTTATTATACGGTAAGTACACCCCGTTCCTTCCCGCACAAACCGTGCTAAATAGCACATAAATTACATTTCTTATTTTGTGTAATTGATTGATAATCAATTAATTATTGTTTGGCATTGTCTTTGGAATACTATTGACAAATCTAACAGTATTATGGACAAAGAAATTTCTCAAAACCTTATTAATCAACGGAAATCTAAAAAGTGGCTTATCGGTTTGTTGCTTGTGTCAGCGTTAATTGCGATACTCTACTTTTTTAGAAATTCTCTTCAATCTTCTATTGAAGCTTCAAAAATCAGAACAGCTGTGGCTGAAATGGGCAGTATCGAAAATACCTTAACGGCATCTGGCGAAGTAATTCCTGCTTTTGAACAAACCATTACTAGTCCGATAAAGGCAAGCATTAAAAAAGTTTTTTTTACCACAGGTGCATCATTAAAGGCTGGTCAGCCTATCATGGATTTAGATAAATCGCTGACGATGATAGAGTTGGAGAAACTAAAAGACCAACTGGCTTTAAAGCAAAATAGCATTGGAAAGTTGAAGATGGATTTAGATAAAAAAATCTATGATGCTGACATCAGCGATAAAATAAAATCCCTGACCATTAATCGGCTTAGAGCAGATTTAGAAGACACCAAGCGCTTGCTAAAAGTAGGAGGGAGAACACAAGAAGATGTAACTAAAGCCGAAAACCTTTTGAAGATTGCAGAACTAGAAAAAGCACAATTAGAGAACGAATTGAATTATCACCGAAAGTCTGTTGGAGCAAATGTGCGAGAGTCTGAATTGAATGCTGAAATTGAAAGCAAGAACTTGAAAGAACTTCAACACAAAATCACGATGGCAGATATTGTTGCCGACCGTTCAGGGGTGCTTACTTGGGTAAACGATAAAATCGGTTCAGCCGTCAACGAAGGTGAAATGTTAGCCAAATTGGCTGATTTAGGCAGTTTTAGAATAGAAGGTTCTTGTTCGGATACTTATTCCGACCAATTGAAAATAGGGATGCCTGTGATTGTAAAAATCAATGAAGTGTCACTACGTGGCATGGTGGTGCAAATAAAGCCTTCAGTAGCCAATGGCATCGTTCAATTTTCAGTTGCTTTAGAGGATAATAAACACGCTTCGCTTCGCCCCAATATGAAGGTGGAGGTTTTTATGGTTACCAATCGCATTGGTAATGCGGTTCGAGTAGCTAATGGTCCTGCTTTTAATGGGAAAAGAAAGACCTTTGTATTTGTATTAGAGAAAGGCATTGCTAAAAGAAGAGAGGTAGAAATTGGACTTTCCAATTTTGATTTTGTAGAGATAAAAAGTGGTATTCAAGCAGGCGAAAAGGTGATTATTTCGGATTTGAGCAAGTATGAGCATTTGAACGAAATTAAAATTGAGCAATAATGAAAAACACTTTACGATACATCTTATTGTTTATCAGCAATTTATCATTAGCACAGCAAACTCAATTAAGCTTAGATGAAGCCGTGCAAATGGCCAAAGATAAATCCATTGCTGCTAAACAAGCATCCACGCAGAAGGAAACAAATTTTTGGCGATTCAAATCGTTTCAAGCTGATTTTAAACCGCAATTGAGTTTAAGTGGTGCTTTGCCAAGTTTTACACGTTCGTTTATTCAAGTGCTTCAACCTGATGGAACAGTCGCTTTTCAGTCGGTTTCTAATAATAATTCAACCTTAACGCTATCGCTTAGCCAAAGTATTGCCAAAACAGGAGGAACGATTTATGTACAAAAGCAACTTCAACGCTTTGATGATTTCGAGAGAAATACGACGCTTTATAATGGGATACCTGTAGCATTTGGATTGACGCAACCGCTTTTTAGGTTCAATCTTATGAAATGGGATAAACAAATAGAACCGTTGAAGTATTCAGAAAGTCAACAGCTTTTTCTGGAATCCTTAGAAAAAGTATCCTTGAATGTGAGTAGTTACTATTTTGATTTGTTGATTGCACAGGTCAACTTGCAAATTGCCGAGAAGAATAGAAGTAATAACGATACGCTGTATAAAATTGCATCGAAAAGGCTAGAGTTGGGCAAGATTTCAGAAAATGACATCCTTCAATTGCGTTTATCAGTGCTAAATGCTCAGAAAGATTTGGCGTCTGCTAAACAGCAAGCGGAGGTAGCGACGCTACAATTGAAATCATACATTGGCTATAGAGAAAGTACAAAGTTAGAATTGGACGTTCCTTTTCAGATTAAAGTGTTTGAGGTTGATGCACAAAAAGCCATTAAGGAAGCTCTGAATAGTCGCTCTGATGCCATTGCCTTTCGGCGAAGAATCTTAGAATCTGAACGAGATTTGAACAAAGCTAAAAGTGAGAATGGGTTGAATGCCTCTTTGAATGTAGCTTTTGGTTTGTCTAATCGTGGTGCAAGACCTTTGGATATTTATAAAAATGCTCAAGACCGTGAGTTCGTCGAAATACAATTTACGTTGCCGATTATGGATTGGGGGAGGTCTAAGGCTCGTACACAAACAGCTAAAGCCAATTTACAACTAACACAGCAAAGTGTAGAACAAGATAAACTAACTTTTGAGCAACAGATTTATACACAGGTAACGCTTTTTGAAATGCTTCAAAAGCAAGTGAAACTCACCGCAGAAACAGATGAAATAGCCAATAAAAGGTATCAGATTGCCCAAGATAGGTACATTTTGGCAGATTTGAGCATCACAGATTTGAGCATAGCCTTGCAAGAAAAAGACCGCGCCAAAAGAGATTATATCATTGCCCTAAGGGACTATTGGCAAGCATATTATACATTACGTTATTATACGTTATACGATTTTGAACAAAACGAATCTTTAAATCTTAGAAAATAATCATGATTAAACTAACCAACATCGAGAAAGTCTATCAGACTAGTAATATTGAAACATTGGCATTGAACAATATCAATATAGACATTAAAAAAGGAGAATTCGTTTCTATTATGGGACCATCAGGTTGTGGCAAAAGTACGTTGTTGAACATTATGGGTTTATTAGATGAGCCTTCGACAGGCACGATTGCTATTGATAGTAAACCTGTAGAAAAATTCACGGATAAGGATTTGGCTTTTCTACGCAACCAGAAAATAGGGTTTATCTTTCAGAGCTTTCACCTTATCAACGACTTGTCGATTTTAGATAATGTTGAAATTCCTTTGCTATACCGTACTTCAACCAGCAAAAGTCGTAGAGATGCAGCGAAAGAGGCTTTAGAAAAAGTAGGGTTGAGTAATAGGATGAAACACTTTCCGAATCAACTTTCGGGGGGACAAAAACAGCGTGTTGCCATTGCCAGGGCTATTGTTGGAAATCCAGAAATCATTTTAGCAGATGAGCCAACAGGTAATTTGGATAGTGCGATGGGGAATGAAATTTTAAATATTCTTTTACAACTCAATGCTGCAGGAAGTACTATCGTAATGGTTACTCACGACGAAAACATGGCTAAGAGAACCCACCGCTTAATTCGCCTTTTTGATGGCTCTCAAGTATCTTAATTTAACCTCTAAACAAAATAAATTATGTTATTCAATTACATCAAAATAGCGTGGAAAGTCCTGCTTAGGCATCCATTCTATACTTTTATTACCCTCTTTGGCATTACGCTGACGCTTACGGTGTTGATGGTAATTACTTCTTTTATCGACCATTTAGTAGGAAGTCACTATCCAGAATACAAAAGAGATAGGTCGCTGTATATTATGAATCTTACCATACGAGATTCGGCAAGAACTTCTATGAATGGCGGACAGATTTCTTATAATTTTATCAAAGAGCATATCAAACCCTTGAAGACACCCGAAAAAATAGGGTTTTCAACGATGATTAATTCGGCCAATTCCTATTTGAATGGTAAACGAATCAAAGTAAGTACCAAGTTTTGTGATGCAACTTTTTGGGAAGTGACAGACTATGAATTTCTGGAAGGAAAGCCTTTTAACGAACAAAATATTGCCAATGGCGAACACGTAGTAGTAATTACCGATGCCATGAAAAAACAATATTTTGAAGACGAAACAGCTTCAGCAATAGGCAAAACAATAGAAGTAGATAATGAGAAATTCAGAGTGATTGGCGTAGTGAAATCTGCACCTGTTACTCGTATTATGACTTTTTCGGATGTGTTTTTTCCTTATAATTTGCCCAAGAGTAATTATCAATCTAAAGGCTTACAAGGTAGTTTTACGGCTATCATTTTGGCAAAAAACAAAAGTGATTTTAAAGCAATTCAAGATGAATTTGATGCTTCGGTTAGAAGAATTCCTTTACCTATTATGAATTGGGGGAATAGGTATGATATTATCGAAGTCAAAGCTCAAACGTATGTAGATACTTTTTTGTATAGTTTTACAAGAGATGGACAAGAGATTTTTCTATATGTTGGTATCTTCTTTATTTTATTGATGTTGATGGGTTTACCTGCTATCAACTTAGTGAATTTGAATGTGAGTAGAATTATGGAAAGGGCTTCTGAAATCGGGATTCGTAAGGCTTTCGGAGCACCTTCTAGTTCTTTGGCTTGGCAATTTATTATTGAAAATATCTTTATTACCATGATTGGAGGTTCTTTTGCCTTAATCCTTACGTTAATCATCATCAGTATTTTCAATGAAAGTGGTTTAATTCTTCATGCCGACTTAACGATTAATTTTAGTGTATTTGGCGTGAGTTTATTGGTTTGTTTGATTTTCGGCTTACTCTCAGGCGTAGTACCAGCCATCAGAATGTCGAAAATGAAAGTAATTGATGCACTGAAAAGTTCGTAGGTTTTTGGATTTGTGATTTCAGATTTTGGAATTTTAGCATAGAGATTTTTTATAATGTGTAGCGGCAAACCCTTGCGGTTGCCGTTCAACGCAGGGTAACCGCAAACGTGGAAATCGGAACAGGGCAACCGCAAGGGTTGCCGCTACATATTGTTTGTGTAAAATTATCTAACAAAAAGAATTTCAGGATTAAAAACCACTAAATCACAACTCACTCATTCACAATTGAAACAATCACTCACTCACTAAATCACAATTATCATGTTATCTCATTTATTTAAACTCATCTGGAATAAAAAACGCCATCATACTTTATTGATGGTAGAGATTTGGTTTTCCTTTTTGGTACTTTTTGGCGTAATGACGCTGATTAGTTACAATTTCAAAAACTATTTAGAACCTATCGGTTTTGAATACGAAAACGTTTGGGCTTTGGACTTGAACAAAAACCAAGATACAACAGCCATTGCGGAAAAATTGAACACCGTTTTTCAGAAAATTAGGTCATATCCAGAAGTAGAAGTAGCTACAAGAATGTCTAGTAATTCACCTTTTTCATTTAATAACACTAATGGAAATATTAGTTATAAAAAGAATTCTATCCTTGCTGATTATTACAATTCAGATGAAGATTTCACAAAGGCTTTGGGTATGAAAACAATAATGGGTAACTGGTTTAAAAAGGCTGATGCAGTAGCCAAATTCAAACCTGTGGTGATTAATAAAAAAACTCAAGAGGCTTTGTTTGGAGCAATAAATCCAATCGGAAAAATTATTGGTGAGAATAAAAGAGTAGTTGGAGTAATTGAAAACTTCAAAGCAAAAGGAGAATTTACCGAAAATACCCCTTGTATTTTTAACCTCATTGACGACAAATATGAATACGGTAAAGTACTCATCAAAGTAAAACCTGGTACAGATGCTAATTTTGAAGCAAAGCTTACCAAAGATATTGGAGCTATTGCTAAAGATTGGACGACAGAAGTAAGTTATCTGACTGACCAACGCCAAAATCAGCATAATTTAGCTTTAGTGCCCGTTATTATTTTCTTGATTATTACAGTCTTTTTATTAGTGAATGTAGCAATGGGATTGTTTGGAGTTTTGAATTTAAACATTGCCAAGCGTCGTGAAGAAATAGGTGTTCGTAGAGCGTTGGGAGCAACCGCTGGCAATATCAAAATACAGTTTGTGGGCGAAATCTGGGTAATTACTACTTTCGGAATACTTATCGGAGTACTATTTGCCGTACAAGTTCCTTTAATGCACATGTTCAATATAGAAAACAGTATTTATTGGATGGCAATTGGGCTTTCTATCGTAATTTTATACGGTATCGTAACGCTTTGTGCCTATCACCCAAGCAGACAAGCTGCCAAAATTCAACCAGCAATGGCTTTGCATGAACAGTAGCTTTAGGCTATAGGCTGTAAGCTTTAGGCATTGTAATATACTTGGCTAAAGCTTGTAGCTTACAACAAAAAGAATGGAATGTACTTGCCTAAAGCTTACAGCCTATAGCCTAAAGCAAAAAAGAAATGAACAAAATATTAGTCATTGATGACGATATAGCCGTACAGACATCCCTTTCGTTGATGCTTCGGCAAGAAGGCTTTCAGGTGAAGACGACCTCTTCACCTGTTTTGGCGATGGATGTTATCGAAGAATTTCAACCACATTTAATTATACTAGACCTTAATTTTTCGATTGAAACTTCTGGAGATGAAGGGATAAAAGCATTGAAAATTATCCGTGGTGCTTTCCCTGATATTGCGGTTATCCTATTGACAGGTTGGGGAACTATCAATTTGGCTGTAGAAGGAATGAAATTGGGGGCTAAGGATTTTATAACTAAACCATGGCAAAATGATTATATTATACAGTCTATCACTACAATTCTAAATCTTTCTCAGCAAAAAGTACAATCGCTCAATCGTAAGAAGTTAGACCAAAAATATCAGTTTGAACACATCGTGGGCGATGACCCAAAGCTATTAGAAATCCTTGAAACGATTGGTAGAGTGGGCGTTACAGATGCCCCTGTGTTGATAACAGGCGAAAGTGGTACAGGGAAAGAATTGATTGCGGAGGCTATCCATCAAAATAGTAAAAGAAAAAACAAGCCATTTATTAAAGTGAACCTAGGGGGTGTTTCGGCTAGTTTATTTGAAAGTGAATTGTTTGGGCATATCCGTGGAGCTTTTACAGATGCTAAATCTGATAGGATAGGGCGTTTTGAGCTGGCTAATAAAGGCACAATATTCTTAGATGAAATTGGTGATTTAGATTTATCAAGTCAGGTAAAATTACTCAGAGTATTACAAGATAGAACCTTTGAACCATTGGGAAGCAGCAAAAGCAAAACGGTAGATGTAAGGGTAATTTGTGCAACTAACCGTAATTTAGAAGAAATGGTGGCTAACAATACTTTCAGGGAAGATTTGTTTTATCGAATCAATCTTATCTCAGTAAAATTGCCCGCTTTAAGAGAAAGACCTGATGACATTGCTTCTTTAGCCATTTATTTTGTCAGTAACCTGAAAACTATTTACGAGCGTCCCTATTTAACAATAGCTCCTAAAGCTATCAATTGGTTGAAATCTTTACCTTTACCAGGCAATATTCGTCAACTGAAAAATTTAGTTGAAAAAACGATTTTGCTAACGCCTAAAGATGAACTAGCGATTGAAGATTTTCAAAAGAATATTTCCATCAATACTATACAAAGTAATAAAAATACGCTACCAGAAGTAGGAACGATGACGTTAGATGAAATTGAGTTGTTAATGATTCAAAGAGCCATGGCTTTTCATCAAAACAAAATATCAAAAGTCGCTCGTTCGCTAGGTATCACACGTTTTGCTTTGTACAGAAGGTTGGAAAAGTTTAATATACCGTTTGCTATTGAGTGATTGAGTGATTGAGTGAGTTGTGAATTAGTGATTTTAGTTATAGGTTAACTAATCATTAAATTGAAAGATTAAATTTAAACTGTCAATTTAATGAAAATCACTAACTCATTCATTCACAATTCACTCAATTATAACAAAATCACTCAATCACAACTCACTCATTCACTCAATAAAAATTTGTCCTTAAAAGTAAAATATATCATTTTTGTTACGCTCATTCATGCCGTTATTATCTTTTTAACGTTTCGGCTTCTGAATGAGGATAAGCTCTATTTTATCCTTTCCGAAGTATTGATTTTGGGCTCAATAATTATTGCTGTACTACTATACCGAGACTTTATCCAGCCTTTAAAGTTTTTGCTAATTGGTGCGGAAGCTATTAAAGACCAAGATTTTTCCGTGAAGTTTAAGCGTGTAGGTAAATACGAAATGGATGAACTGATTGGAGTATATAATGCCATGATTGACCAACTCCGACAAGAACGCCTACAGGTAGTTGAACAGCACTTTTTTCTGGAAAAACTCATTCAGGCTTCACCAATAGCCATTATCATTTTAGATTTTGATGGCAATATTGTCAAGACGAACCCCAAGGCACAAGAGCTTTTTACGTTGCCTGAATATTTGCCCAATACTTTACCATTAAGTCAAATTGCCCATCCTATTATTCCCCATTTAATATTATTAGAAAACAAAGAAGCACAAACTGTACAATTAAATGGCTTGGCTACTTATAAAATTCAACGCTCATTTTTTATGGATAGGGGCTTTGCTCGCCCATTTTTACTCATTGAAGAATTGACCACCGAAATTTTAGCAACCGAAAAGAAAGCTTATGGCAAAGTAATTCGGATGATGGCTCATGAAGTCAACAATTCAATAGGAGCAGTGAATTCTATTCTGGAAGTAACCAAAAAATATATTGAAGAAGAAGACTTATCAAATGCTTTAAGGGTAGCCACTGAACGAAACGACCGTTTGAATCTTTTCATGAGGCGTTTTGCTGATATTGTCCGTCTGCCTTTGCCTAATAAAGAAGAAAGGAATATCGCTAGCCTTGTAAAAAATACTGTACAATTGATGCGCCTGCAAATAGAGCAAAAGGGTATCTTGATAATTAGTAATTATAAGGGAGAGGGAAAACCTATTTTGATAGATGTAGGGCAAATAGAACAAGTATTAGTGAATGTATTAAAAAATGCCATTGAAGCTTGTGAAGGAAGTAGTGATAAAACCATTACTATCGATGTTGATGAGTATCAAATTATTATTGCTAATAATGGAAAGCCCATTCCAAAAGCCATTGAACAGCAATTGTTTACCCCATTCTTTAGTGATAAGCCAGAAGGACAAGGTATAGGATTAATGCTTTGCAGAGAGATACTGAATAATCACGGCTTCAATTTTTCTTTACAAACAAAACCAGACGGTTGGACAGCATTTGTAATTGAATATCGCTTATAACAATCAATATAACCTGAAATTTCATTTAAAACCAAAACAGGCAAAACCATTGTTGATTTTGCCTGTTTGTATGCTAAAGAAAAACGAAAATTACTTCGCCAAAGCAGCTTTAAGATTTTCATCTAAAGCAGCCAAGAATTCTTCAGTATATAAATAATGCTCGCCATGATTCACTTTATTTCCGTGAATACAAACTGCTAAGTCTTTAGTCATTTTACCAGATTCAACTGTTTCAACACAAACTTTTTCTAACGTTTGGCAGAAGTTGATTAACTCATCGTTACCATCTAATTTACCACGGAACTCTAAACCACGAGTCCAAGCAAAGATAGAAGCGATAGGGTTAGTTGAAGTTGGTTTTCCTTTTTGGTGGTCACGGTAGTGACGCGTAACAGTACCATGTGCTGCTTCAGCTTCCATTGTTTTTCCGTCTGGAGTAATCAATACTGAAGTCATCAAACCTAATGAACCGAAACCTTGTGCAACTGTGTCAGACTGAACGTCTCCATCATAGTTTTTACAAGCCCAAACAAAATTACCATTCCATTTCAATGCAGAAGCTACCATGTCATCAATCAAACGGTGTTCGTAAGTAATGCCTGCTGCTTCGTATTGTGCTTTGTAATCTGCTTGGTAGATTTCTTCGAAGATATCTTTGAAACGGCCATCGTATTTTTTCAAGATGGTGTTTTTAGTAGATAAATATAAAGGCCATCCTTTGCTTAATGCCATGTTGAAACATGAATGAGCAAAACCACGGATAGACTCGTCAGTGTTGTACATTGTTAATGCTACACCATCGTTTTTGAAGTTGAATACTTCAAAAGTTTGTGGTTCAGAACCATCTTCAGGCGTGAAAGTAACTGTTAATTTACCTTTTCCTTTTGTTAAGAAGTCAGTAGCACGGTATTGGTCACCAAAAGCGTGACGACCAATCATAATTGGAGCTGTCCAGTTTGGTACTAATCTTGGAACGTTAGCACAAACGATTGGCTCACGGAAAACAGTACCATCCAAAATATTACGAATTGTTCCGTTTGGCGATTTCCACATTTGTTTCAAGCCGAACTCTTCAACACGTTGTTCGTCTGGAGTGATTGTAGCACATTTGATACCAACACCATATTCTTTGATAGCATTTGCTGCATCAATCGTAACTTGGTCATTAGTTTCGTCACGGTATTCCATGCCTAAATCGTAGTATTTAATATCTACATCTAAGTAAGGAGTAATCAACTTATCCTTAATGAATTTCCAGATAATTCGAGTCATTTCGTCGCCATCTAATTCAACGACAGGGTTCGCAACTTTAATTTTTTCCATTGTGAAATATGCTAATTGGGAATTTTGAACTTTAATTGTTTGAATTAATTCAAATTTCTTTTATTTAAAGAATGATTTTGGGGCAAAGGTAATCAATGAATTAATACGGAATGTGTTTTGTTTCTCTAAATTCTATATAGATTGGCTAAGGTTTGAAAAAAATACAATTTTAAGTGCCTGAAAATAAAAATATTGGAAAATAGGGTGGTTAATAAAACTAACATTCAGTTGTTTGATAAAAATACATCATTACTGCTTATAAATACCTCTAGAAAAAGCCTTTTAACCAAAATAGTAACAAAGGCTTTGAAAAGAATAACAATTAATCTACTTACTTTGTATTTTAATTAAAGCAAAATGATTTTAATCAATAGTATTTGTGGAAGTCAGAAAAATAAATCCTAGCGATACTTGGTCAATCCGACAAAGCGTAATGTGGCCAGATAAACCACTAGCTTATGTGCAATTGGAAGAAGATGAAAGAGGGGTGCATTTTGGAGTATTCGAAAATACTGAATTGCTTTCTGTTGTATCCTTATTTTTAGAAGAAGAAAATGCCCAGTTTAGAAAATTTGCTACAAAAGTAGCCCATCAAGGCAAAGGTTATGGTTCTGTATTACTTCAAGCACTGATTGAAGAATGCGAAAAACAACATATAAAGAATCTCTGGTGTAATGCCAGAGTAAGTGCTTATCCGTTTTATCAAAAATTTGGTTTTGAAATCGTGTCGGAAACGTGGACAAAAGATGGAATCGAGTTTGTGAAGATGAGTAAAACATTTTAATCTTTACGGCACCGGAAGGAATCGAACCCACATCAAGCGTTTATGTTTTGAGTAAAACACTGAAAACCCAAATTTAATTTTAATTAAAAATGACTGATTATATATTAAGAATTGATTGTACCGACGAAAAGGGACTTGTTCATAAAATTACAGGAGTACTTTTTTTTAATAACCTTAATATTGAACGTACCGACGAGTTTGTAGATGTTGACAACAATCTTTTTTTCATGCGTGTAGCTTTTTCTGGCGACTGCGACCCAGAAAGAATTGAAGATGGACTAAGAGGAATCCTGCCAAGTACCGCTAATATCGACCTTACTACTAAACAAGTAAAAGACGTAGTGGTATTGGTTACCAAAGAACACCACTGCCTTTCAGATTTATTGATTAGAAATGAATTCAACGATTTGCCTTTTAATATTTTAGCAGTAATTGGCAATCATGAAGTATTACGTCCGCTTACTGAGAAATTTAATGTCCCTTTCCATTATGTTTCAGCAGAGGGTATTACGCGTGCTGAACATGAAAAGCAGATTGAAGAATTGGTGAAAAGTTACTCACCAGATTACCTGATTCTTGCCAAATTTATGCGCATCCTCACGCCAGAATTTACCAAGAAGTTCAGTAAGAAAGTTGTCAATATTCACCATTCATTTTTACCTGCTTTTATCGGAGCTAATCCGTATAAACAAGCACATCACAGAGGCGTAAAAATTATTGGTGCAACAGCGCATTTTGTAACAGATGATTTGGATGAAGGTCCAATTATTTTTCAAGATATCACAAGAGTAGACCATACCAAAAATGCTTTAGAAATGGCTCAGGCTGGGCGTGATGTAGAGAAAATTGTATTGGCTAAAGCCTTAAAGTTTGTCCTTGAAGACCGTGTGTTTATTCATGGCAATAAGACGATTATTTTTGAGTAAAAAGTTAAATCAAACTACATTGAAATTATCAATCATCGTAGCCGTTGCTGAAAACGGCGTTATCGGACATAATAATCAACTAATTTGGCGATTGCCTGAAGATTTAAAGATGTTTAAACGACTTACAACTGGGCATCCAGTGATTATGGGGCGTAAAACATTTGAATCTATCGGTAAGCCACTGCCAAATCGTACTTCCATCATCATTACCCAAAATCCTGAATTTCAAGTGGAAGGCTGTATCACTGTTCATTCTTTGGAAGATGCTATCGAAGCAGCTAGTGAGATAGAAGATAACGAAGCCTTTATCATCGGTGGTGCAGAGATTTATCGCCTGTCCTTGCCTTTTACAGATAAAATCTATCTGACAGAAGTTCATCATGTTTTTGAAGGAGATACTTTCTTTCCAGAACTTGATAAAAATGTTTGGGAAGAAGTAAGTAGAATAGACCACGAAACCGACGAGAAGCATTTGTATAGATACTCCTTTTTGGAATTGGAAAAGTAATTTGAAAATTTGAAGATGTGTTGATTTGAAAATTAGGATTTAAATTTTCGTGCGTTAACATTCTTCAAAATTTTCTTTAGACTAAACGAATATTTTAAATGATACAAATAGCCGACAAAGCCATTGATATTCAAGCTTGTATTGATGCCGCACAGTCAGAACGTGCGGGAGCAGTGGATGTATTTATCGGAACTGTCAGAAATCATAATAATGCCAAAGAAGTAGTAAGACTAATCTTTGAAACGTATGATACAATGGCGGTAAAAAAAATGCAGGCACTAGCCGACCAAGCCAGAGAAAAATGGGAGATTGAAAAAATCGTAATGGTACATCGCAAAGGAACATTAGAAATCGGCGATGTGGCTGTGGTAATTGCTGTTTCTACACCACACCGAGCTGCCTCTTTTGAAGCTTGCCAATGGCTAATTGATACCCTCAAACAAGTAGTACCTATCTGGAAAAGAGAAGTTTATAAAGATGGCGAAGAGTGGCTAGAAGCACACCCTTGATTTATAAAATCATCAGGTTACAACCGCGAATATCCGAATTGTCAAACCTGCCTAATACCCTAAATTGTCCAGTGTCAGGGATAAATGAGCCTAAATCTTTGGTTTCAATAAATGAGCAAGAGTCTACATTGGCTAAATCAATGACATTGATGCCTCCTCTAGTTTGATGTTCAACATTAAAAGGGTCGTTTACATCTCTTAATAAGATTTTCATCGAAGCAGGTAAATCAAAAATACCCTCTCCGAATGAATACCCTTGCGATAATAATTCGGTCATGCCATATTCTGAATGAATTTTATCGACATAGAAGGCATTCGTCAGTATTTCATGTACTTCTTCGCGGAGCAATTCTTTTCTTCGCCCTTTCATACCGCCTGTTTCCATTACTGTTAAGTGTTGAAATGCTTGAAGGAAAGATAAGTCTAAGCCCGCTTCAGCAAAATCTAGTAAGCCAAAGGTCACCCCGATTAATAATATTTTTTTAGAAGAATCCTCTGAGGTAATTCTTTTTAAGGTAGTTGCTAGTTCGTGGTAATTATTCAGATAAAATCCTGAATCTGGCGATTTACTTTGTTTGATAAAATGCTCGACCATATACACCAAAGAAGAATTGTTTCGCTCAAGATAGGAAGGGAGCAATGCCAGAATTTGAAATTCAGCGAGTGTACCATAGAATTTTTCAAAAATCTGTTCGGCAATTTGCAAATAGAAATCAGGGTCGGCTACCAAGTGTCTTGATGTATTTTGCCCTGTCGTTCCGCTACTTTCAAAAATTATTTTTGGTTGTACTTCACCACTGAGGATGGTCTGAGTTTTGAAAAATTCAATCGGCAAAAATGGAATGTCTTTAATTGACTGAACCTTTGATACATCAACTTGTAGATATTTTAAGTACTTTGCATAAGTAACGTTATTTTGAGCTTGAAAACGGAAAATACTTAGTGCCAAGTCATCAAAATTTTGTGTATTTACGTTGAGTACGCTTGCTTTTAATTGTGCTGATGTTATCATTTTGGGGTCGATTCGTGAAATCAATCTAATATCGTTCTGCAAAATTAAGCAAATCATTAACTTTACAGAACAATAAAACAACAAGGAAGCGAGGAAAATCGTTATACCGTTAAAATGTTTTTAAATGCTATGAGAAAGAACTTATACATCTTTAGTTTTTTAGTGCTTATGTTTTCTTGTACGGGCGTACCAGATTTTAGTAATATACCCAGTATTTCATATAATAATCTTCGTATCATCACTACAGAAAAACCAACTCAATTGGGGGTTACCAAAAAAGACTCTGTGATTATTTCTATTAACTTTCAAGATGGTGACGGTGATTTAGGATTTAATACTCAGGAGTTCGCAGCGTTGCAAAAAAAATATGGTTTAGATGTCAGGACTTTCTTGATTGATTTATATGTAAAAAAGAATGGTAAGTTCGTATTGAGCGACCCTAGTGTGAAATTTGGAGGGAATATATTATTCCATTTAAAAGATGGTACTAAGGCTGGTCCTATCGAAGGGGTCGTAGATTATTCTGTCAATTTTGAATACCTTAACTTCGCAGGGATTCCTAATCTAACTGGTAAAAAGGATACAGTGAAGTTTGAAATAACGATTAAAGACAGAGCAATGAACACAAGTAATACTACTGAAACCCCAGAGGTTGTTATTTTTAATCAATAGAATCAGTCATAAAACATTACGATCAAAATTGGCATGGCTTCGGTCATGCCAATTTTGTTTTAGCTTAATCAAGCTTTCTAACAGCCTTTTCCTCTATTTTTTTTATCTTTGACAATAACATAAAAAGGTTTTCTAGTTTGAATGAAAAACTTTCCAGAAATCAACCAATCAACAATCAAGCCCCATAATATTCGTGAAAAAACTGCTTTATATTGCCTTCATCATTATTTACGCTGTAAATACTCCAGTATTCGCGCAGAAAAAGAAAGTTAGCTTAGAAGACATTTGGACTAAATATACTTTCAACCAAAAACAAGTACAGAATGTCAATTGGATGAAAGATGGTGCATTTTATACTGCCCTTGATAATGGTAAAGTTATCAAATATCAAGTGACGGATGGTTCGGCAGTAGAGACCATCTTTAATGAAGCCGTAAGTGTAGAAAATCTAGGAAAAAAAATAGTAATAGATGACTACGCACTTTCTGCGGACGAACAAAAATTATTGATAAGTACAGAATCAGAGCCTATTTATCGTCGTAGTTCGAAAGAAGAAAATTTTGTATATGATTTGAAAACAAAGAAACTTGTTCAGCTTTCTAGCGGAGGGAAACAAATGTTTGCTACTTTTTCTCCTGACGGTTCTAAAGTAGCTTTTGTTCGTCAAAACAACTTATTTATCGTTGATTTAGGTACTATGACAGAGCAAAAAATTACCAATGATGGTAAATGGAATCATATTATCAATGGTGCTTGCGACTGGGTTTATGAAGAAGAATTCTCTTTTGCTCGTGCCTTTCAATGGTCACCAGACAGCAAGAAAATAGCCTATTATACTTTTGATGAGAGCAATGTGCCAGAATATAATTTGCAAATGTGGGGTAAATTATATCCTACAGATTACCGTTATAAGTACCCAAAAGCAGGAGAGGCAAATTCTAAAGTAGCTATTTCGGTGTATCACCTGAATGAAGTAAAAAGCACTAAAATGGATATTGGTTACGATACTGATATTTATGTGCCAAGGATTCGCTGGACACAGGATGCTAATGTATTGTCTATCACAAAATTGAATCGTTTACAAAACCATTTGGATATTCTTCATGCTGATGCTTTAACGGGTAATACTAAAGTAATCCATACAGAAGAAAGTAGAACCTATGTAGATGTTGAACATTTTGCGGATGATTTAACGTATTTGTCTGACGGGAAATCATTCATTGCATCTTCGGAAAAAGACGGTTTCAAACACCTTTATCATTATGATATTACGGGTAAATTGATACAGCAAATCACCACTGGAAAATGGGAAGTAGATGATTTTTATGGGATTGATGAAAAAACAAAAACACTTTATTTTACCTCTACCGAATTATCTAATACTGAACGCCAGCTATTTAGTATTTCTTTAGATGGGAAAAACAAAAAACAGCTTTCGCAAGAGAAGGGCATGAATAGTGCTAATTTCAGCAATGATTTTAAATACTACATCCTCAATCATTCGGCGGCGAATAGTCCAGTAAAGGTAAGTTTACACAAAGCACCATCGGGACAATTAGTAAAAGTGTTAGAAGACAATGCTGAACTAAGAAAAACCCTTGAAACTTATGATTTAGCCAAAAAGGAGTTTATGACCATCACAACATCTGAAAATATTGAGTTGAATGCATGGATGATAAAACCTACTAATTTTGACCCTAAGAAAAAATATCCAGTATTTATGTTTCTATATGGTGGACCGGGAAGTCAGCAGGTATTAAATCAGTTTGATAGTTTTAATTCATTTTGGTATCAGCATTTAGCTCAGAAAGGATACATCGTTGCTTGTGTAGATAACCGTGGTACTGGTGGAAAAGGAGCAGATTTTAAGAAATGTACTTACCTGAATTTAGGAAAACTAGAAGTAAAAGACCAAATAGAAGCTGCAAAATATTGGGGGAATTTGCCTTATGTAGATAAAACTAGAATCGGGATTCAGGGATGGAGTTATGGTGGATATATGTCATCAAACTGTTTGTTCCAAGGTGCTGATTATTTCAAAGCCGCCATCGCTGTTGCTCCTGTTACTAATTGGCGTTTTTATGATAGTATTTATACTGAAAGATTCTTAAGAACTCCTCAGGAAAATGCAAAAGGCTATGATGAAAACTCGCCTGTAACTTATGCTAAAAACTTAAAAGGAAATTTCTTATTAGTACATGGAACGGGTGATGATAACGTGCATTTCCAAAATTCAATAGCGCTAGAAGAAGCCCTGATTAAAGCTAATAAACAGTTTCAATCGTTTTATTATCCCAACAAGAATCATGGTATTTATGGAGGGAACACTCGTTTCCACCTTTATACAATGATGACTAATTTTATTGAGAAGAATTTATAAGGGCTATGGGCTATCGGTCTTCGGCTTTTGGCTGTCGGTGACCTAATAATTATTCCTAGCGAGTGACTTAAGTCACTCGCTAGGAATAAAGAATTTATTATACCTTTTAATCATTCGCATCACCATGAACCTTCGTTTTTTACTACTAGTAGCCTGTCTACTTTGTTTGAATGATACTTTTGCACAAAATATTACTAGTCCCGAAGAACAAGGACAAATAAAGCAAGTGATAGCCGATGAGGCTAACTATTTTAATGCAAGGAATTTTGAAAAATGGAGCCTTTGTTTTCGACAAACAGCACAAACCTATTGGGCTGTGGTAGATAAAGAATTAACAGCACAACAAGAAAATTGGGATAATATCAGCAAGTTTGTTATTATTTATTTCGGTCAGAACCCTAAAGTGACTAAGGCAAGTTATACCAGAGAGAATTTTAATTTTAGAAAAGTAAATCCAACCTATGTATGGCTTAGTTTCGACCAAACAAAAACGATAGATGGTAAAAAGATAGCAACCAAAGAGTTGAGAATAATGGAATTGATAAAAGGCGAGTGGAAAATCGTAAACCGAACAGGCTTTTCAGTCAATACCGAGAAAAAAGAAATCAGTATTGAGAAAAAGGACGAAAAGGCAAAAGCCGATAAAAACTGGAAAACTGAAGTGCTTGATAAGGCGGAGAAGAAGTTGAAAGAGACAAAACCAACTAAACAGTAGCACGGACTTTACAAGTAGTGTAATTACTTCTAAAATGATTTAAAACTTTGTTGGTATCCTTTTCTACAAATTGTGTGAAAACTAAGATTATGACTGACAAAGTAATGATATTGGTTCTGTAGAAGCGTTGTATTTTCAGAGAATACTAAATACACAGTAGTTTCTTCTCATTTACAATAAATTTTAATTATCCCTTAAAAAATATGTGTTGTTGATGTTTTCCATCAGCAACACATAGACTTGCTTGAACTAATAAGGGATTAGAAATTAAGGGCAATTCCTATATTCATTTGCTTATAATTATTTTGATAAAAAATAGGAGTCAGCGAAACTTTTTTATCTAGTACTAGTCCACTATTATACGTAGCAATAGCTTGTTTTAATTGTTTGTTAGCACTGCTATTAATGATAAGCCCTATACCAACTATTCCTGTTCCAATACCAAACAAACCTGTATTAAACCCTTTACCTCCTATTGCTGCACCAATAGACCAGCCCATTATAAAACTACCAACAGAAGCGACAGTATTAGCAAATTTAGATTTTGAACGATAAGATACTAAATTATTAGTAATCTGTGGATTAGACGTTTTTAGCAAAATATTGTCCATCTCATCGATTTTTTTGTAGTGAATACCTTTGTAAATAATCCCACCACCTTTGAAATACACACTATCCTGACTGTCCAAAACTTTTTGATTTTCATTAATCGTAGTGGTTACTTTTTGAGGCAATACTATTCCTAGGGGTTCAGTTTTTCCCTCTTGATATTTTATGGATAAAATAAGAGTTTTAGCAATAGTAAATCTGTCTTTGGATACATAATCTTCACAGGTAATATGAGTATCAGTAGTGGTTAACACTTTTACATTTTGAGTTTTACCATTTGTATAGGTTATAATATCCTGACAAAAAGACGTACATGTAGATAGGGCGAATAAGAGTAATAGAAAAGTGTTTTTCATGGTAGGTTGTTTATTTATTTTAAGAAAATGTATGATTGGTTTAAAATGGGGTAGTATACTTCCTAATATCTGATATTAATCTTAAGTTTTTCTAAGAATTAAAATAAAGAAAGAGTGTCACGCTCGAAATTTGTTAAGATGAAATAATAAGATAGGTTATTGGTATTCAGTATAATATTGAAGCTGTTTAAACTTTCCCTTTCGGGTTAAACTAAGTCTTTTAGAATAGCTTATTCCAAAATTTACTCAACGTAGCGATGCTATGCTTCGCAAATTTTGAAAAAATCAATTCAAAAATACAATACTTTCACCTCAGAAATGGAAAGTTTAAACAGCTTCATAAACTAAAATCAAAAAGAGCAAACCCTCCAAAATGAATTTGCCCTTTTTGATAGATAACTAAAGCCTTAAACTAAATCACTGGCGTAGCAAATATTTTTACGTCGTCTAACGTAATTAATTCATTACACATAATGACTAATCTCTCGACAACGTTTCTTAATTCACGAACATTCCCTGTCCAAGGTAAAGTTTGTAAATATTCCATGGCTTCTTTTTCAATTTGCTTAGTTGGTTGTCCGTATTCATCGGCCACATCATTAAGAAATTTCTCCACTAACAAAGGAATATCATCTGGGCGTTGTTTAAGTGGGGGTACGTATATCGGAATCACACTTAAACGGTGATACAAATCTTCACGGAAACGTCCTTCTGCAATTTCTACTTGTAAATTCTTATTGGTAGCTGCAAAAACACGCACATTGATTTTGATTTCCTTATCACCGCCTACTCGCGTAATTTTATGTTCTTGTAAAGCCCTCAGCACTTTTGATTGTGCCGAAAGCGACATATCACCAATTTCATCTAAGAATAGCGTTCCGCCATCTGCTTGTTCAAACTTGCCAATTCTTTGTTTTACCGCAGAAGTAAAAGAGCCTTTTTCATGACCGAATAATTCAGATTCGATTAGTTCAGCAGGAATGGCTGCACAGTTTACTTCAATCAAAGGCATTGCTACTCTATTACTTTTTTCATGCAGACGCTTCGCTACCATTTCTTTACCCGCCCCATTAGGACCAGTAATTAATACACGCGCCTCAGTAGGACCCACACGGTCTGCAATATCTTTTACTTTTTGAATAGCGACAGATTCTCCAACAATTTCATTCAATCGGTAAACTTTTTTCTTCAAAACTTTTGTTTCTATGATCATTTTACCGCGCTCTACTGCATTTCTTACAGTTACTAAAAGACGATTCAGATCAGGGGGTTTGGATATAAAATCAAATGCTCCACGTTTAGTGGCTTCTACTGCAGTTTCTACATTTCCAAAAGCCGAAATCATGATGAATTGTGTGGAACGTCCCAATTCAGTTGCTTTTTGAAGTAGCTCTAGTCCATCGATTTTAGGCATACGAATATCGCAAAGCACCACATCATAGTCGTTTTGCTTGAACATCTCTAATCCTTGTTCCCCGTCGTTTGCTTCGTCAATCTTATAGCCTTCATACTCTAGTATGTCTCGCAGAGCACCTCGAATCGCTTTTTCATCGTCAATAATTAATAATTTCGCCATGAATTGGAATTGGGGATTTTGTGCAGCTTCAATTTTAAGGTATTTATGCTGTGAATTTAAGAAGTAATCATTAAAAATACTTAATTTTATCCTCTTTACTTTGCTCTTTCTGCCAAATTTTTAATGAAAAAAGCAAAATTTGCATCAAGAATTAAATTTGGCTCATAGTTTTACCATATTTTTTTGCTTCAATTAAATTCAATTCCTCTCGGTTAAGTAATCATTTATTGAAATAGACGCTCATTTTTACTTTAGGTCACCTAGCCGACAGTACAATTGTTTGGATATTTCCAAATTTGTGATGTAATCAACATCATAAAACAATGAAACAGCTTCTCATTATTCTCTCAAGTATTGCTTTACTAAGTTCATGTGTTAAAAATATTGAACTCATTCCAGTAAATAATGTACAGCCTCCCGAAATAAAAGAAGGAAAAGAATTAGCTACAGGTATGTTTTCAAATGGTGCGCATGCAGTTTCAGGGACAGTTAAGATCATTAGCGATAGCAATAACGCTGACAAGAAATATCTATCCTTTGAAAACTTTAAAACTGAACAAGGACCAGACCTATACATTTATCTAGCTGAGGATACTCGTTCAACCAATTTCGTAACCGTAGTAAAACTTGATAAAACAGGTACGTTTGTATTGGATGTTCCACAGGAGGCTAAGCTTGATAAACAGAAATACGTATTGGTTTGGTGTCGGCAATTTAGTGTATTGTTTGGAAGTGCCAAGTTGTTATAGTGAAATTTTTAAATGAAATAATTAAATTCAAGCATAATGAAAAAAATATTTGTATGTTTATCGTTGATTCTTGTCTGTATCAAAGGTTTTGCTCAAGGCTATGATACCTCTTATAAAACAGCCGATTTGGCTTTAGCTACAGGAACAGGATTTTCTCCGGCACTATCATATACTCAAATGTTTGGTATCGGCAGATCCTATCGTTTCAAAATAGGATATGGAGTACGATTAACGTCTTTTTTTGCGAATGATATTCAGTTACGAACAGCTCCCGCAAGCCTAACCTCGGGTACATCCAATTTTGCAGCATTAGTATCAGATGATATTGTAGCAAATATTGATACCTTTAGGATAAAAAAAGTACAAGCTAACGCATTAAATCTTACTATTAATTTACAATATGCCCTTACTCAAAAATTAGAAGTTGGTATCAATATAGATGCCATAGGCTTTAGTTTTGGTACTAAGCAGTCGGGCGATTTAATTGCCAAGGCTTCAAAGCGAAAGTTCAATGATGGTACTGTCGTTTCAGAGGCTAAACCAACTAATTTTAATCTATTATTAGTAAGCGATTCAGACAAAGGTAGTTTAAACTCAGAATTATTTCTGCGCTATTGGGTAAATAATAAAATAGGTATACGGGGTGGTTTGAGTTTCTTTTTTGTCGAATATACTTCCGATAAAAAAGTATCTGTAGCCAACCAAGAAAACGACCGATGGCGCTATAAAAGCCTTTTGCCAATGGTGGCAATTTCCTATAAATTTTAGAAGTTATGAAAAAAATCTTAATCTGTTTGCTCTTCGTAAATATCAGCACCTTTGCACAACAATGGAAACCCGTAAGCGCAGGGGTTACATTTAAAATAAAAATGTTAGGCTCTACCATCAATGGTAAATTCAAAGGCTTTTCAGGAGTGTTGAAATTCGATACTAATGATTTAAATAATGCAAGCTTGGTGGCTTCTGTGGAGGCGTCTACGTTGGATACCGACAATAATATCCGGAACAGACATTTAAAAGAGAAGGAAGATTTTTTTAATGTCGCTAAATATCCATCTATTAAAATGAAATCTACAAAGATTGAAAAAATCGGCAATGACTTTATCGGATATTTTGATTTGACGATTAAAGAAACTACCAAAAATGTCAAAATACCATTTACATTCAAACAGGAAGGGAACAATGCTACCTTTTTAGGAAGTACCACCATTAACAGGAGAGAGTGGGCTGTAGGAGGAGGAACGCTTGGCATGAGTGAGGATGTGACATTTACAATTTTAGTCAATGCCATAGTTCAGTAGCTAGAAAATATTTACAAATTATTGCTTTCAATTTACATAAAACTATAAAATGATGCTCCAAAAAATTAACATTGAGATTATCAAACAGCTTGCTGATTTGATGGAGAGTTTAGAAAACGAAGTGTATAAAGATAATCTTGCCCCCTTGCATGATCATTCAGTTGGACAACACGTAAGACATATTACTGAATTTTACTTATGTCTTTTAAAAGGGTACGAAACAGGAATGGTAAACTATGATGCCCGTGAACGAGATTTACGCATAGAAAGGGATAAGGGTTTTGCTTTGGAAGTATTAGAGAATGTAACCAATCGCTTGGATTTTTATCAGCACGATAGAACATTAACCCTTCAATCTGCATTTGGTTTAGAACAAGCAATGGATATTTCAAGTAGCTTTTTTCGCGAACTTACTTACCTGATAGAGCATACCATCCATCATTTGGCGATTATCAAAATTGGGTTGAATGAAGTGTATCCAACTATTCACATTTCCTCTGACTTTGGTGTGGCTCATTCTACCATTAAACATCGCAAAATGGCTGAAGCCTAAAACAGATTAAAATTTCATGTAAATCAATACCAACTCATTTATTAAAAATGTGTGTACTTACTTATTTGCCTAATAAAAATGGTTTTTTCTTGACCAATAATCGAGACGAAGCCCTAGCACGCCCCAAAGCGATACCTCCTAGGAAGTATGTTATCAGTGGCAAACAGGTTTTCTTCCCGAAAGATGCACAAGCTGGGGGTACTTGGTTCGCCACTTCTGATGACTTTACGCTTTGCTTATTAAACGGGGCATTTGAAAAACATCAGCACAATCCTCCTTATAAGCAAAGTAGAGGGCAGGTGATTCTGGATTTTTTTAAGTTTAATTCCACTGATGACTTTTTGGCACAATACGAATTTGAAGGAATAGAGAATTTTACGTTGATTGTTATTCATAGTGACAATGAAAACATAAAGTTATGCGAGTTCCGTTGGGATGGCAACGTTTTACATCATGCTCAGAAAGATGCGAGTAAGGCACACATTTGGTCATCGGCTACCTTATACAGTGATGAAATCAGACATCAGCGAGAGCAATGGTTTGATGATTTTCAAGGGAAACATCCTAATTATAGTCCTGAACAAATAATTGATTTTCACCTTTATGGAGGAACAGGCGACGAGGAGAATGATATGCGTATAAACAGGGAAAATCTGTTAGTAACACAATGTGTGTTTCAAGTTGTAAAACAAAATCAATATTTATCTTTCTCTTTCCATGATTTGCTTTCAGAACAAGCGTTGAAGTATAGAGTATTGTGAATTAATTTAAAATCTGTTTGAATACGGTCTCTGGTATTTTGCCAATGATTTCTCCCTTTACTTGTACAAATACGTCTTCTTTTTCTTTAATCAATTGTAGCCTTCCTTTGAAAATAGAAGAGCATTCATTGGTGATGAATTGATTCAGTTTTTTTCTGTTTTCAATTCTGCAAACGAACTCTTGCTCATCTTTGATAACTACTAAACGAATCTTTTCTTTATGAGGAAGCACATTCAATGTAAATGAGGAATTTAGGGATATATTCATGATTTCAATTTTAACATCGTTTTAAACTATTAATAACTCAGACCAATTTAAATTTTGAGGTAATGATTTTCTACTAAATTCTATATGCAAAACTCTTCGCTTTTTATTGTTCTTCGTTCTATTTGAGGCATGTAAAAGCAATGGTTTCATAAACATTATTCCTCCTTTTTTTACCGAACAAATAGTCTCAGTTTCAACTGCCCAATCAATTGTTTCAGGTTTATAAATTCCCTTCAGGTGAGATGTTGGTACTATTTTTAATGCTCCATTGGCATCATCAGTATCGTCAAGGTGAATACGAATAGTAAAATTATCCTCAAGTATATCAATTGGCGGATGTACCGCAAATTGGTTTTGTTTGTTTGTCCAAAGGTCAAATCCTTCAATCTCCACTTTTTTATCTACAGATATTGTTAAATCTTGATGATAAGCAACAAACCAGTTGGAATCTTCTGGTTTATCGAAATAAATAGATTTCACCACAAAATAGTCAGGACCAAATATTTCAGTAATAATTTGTCTCAACTTAGCCGAAAAAACAATTTTGACCGAATCAGGGACTTCTTTAAAGAACTGTCGGATAGCAAATAAATCTTTTGTTTTTCTAAAAGTATCTTTTATGGTGCCTACTTGTTCGATATGCGACAATAAATTGTTGATTTCTTCGTCACTAAAAACATTATCAATAATAGCAAAACCATCATTATTGATTTTGTTATAAATACTTAGATTCATATTAAACTTAATAGCTTATGTTGACAAATACCAATTATAAAATGGCAAAAGTATGAGATTGAATTTTCAATGACTATAAAGAAGCTGTTTAAACTTTCCCTTTCGGATTAAACTAAGTCTTTTAGAATAGCTTGTTCCAAAATTTACTCAACGTAGCGATGCTATGCTTCGCAAATTTTGAAAAAATCAATTCAAAAATACAATACTTTCACCTCGGAAACGGAAAGTTTAAACAGCTTCAAAAATATGTTTTATAATCATTGAAAACAAAAAAGATTCTGAGTAGATTTCAAGTTGTTATTAAAAATAGCTTTAATCTTTCAAGTATGAAAATTTCGCGAATCCCGTCAAAAAAGATCTTTTTAATATTTTTGGTTTTATTGGGCTGGTTTGCCTTGATTCTCCAATATTATGTATTGATAACGAACAAAAAAGCAGATATTTCGGAATTAACGATTAGGTTTTTTAGCTATTTTACTGTCCTTAGCAACCTCCTCGTTTCAATGAGTGCCACAGTATTATTGTTAAAGCCAAATATTGCATTGACAAACTTTTTGTCACTTCCCAAGACATTAACAGCCACCACAGTCTATATCGTTATTGTCAGCATAATTTATAATACCATGCTACGCTTCATATGGCATCCAGAAGGCTTATTGAGGGTTGCCGACGAATTACTTCATTTAATTATACCCCTGATTTTTTTTATCTATTGGCTCGTATATGTCAAGAAAGACGAACTCCAATGGAGTGATTTTCTACCTTGGTTAATTTTCCCTTTCCTCTATATGATTTTTATTTTATTGAGCGGAGCTTTCTCAGGGTTTTATCCATATCCATTTTTTAATGTTATTCAGCTTGGCTATCTAAAAGTAATTATCAATGCCTCCTTTATAACCCTCGTCTTTATAATGGTTTCTTTCCTATTTATAGGCATTGGAAAGCTAATGACTAGAAATGTAGCCTTGAAATAAGTAGTATGATAGAAATATTGTAATCAGGCTTTTTGTAACTTCGCCCCAAAATATTTCATCTATGAAAAACGTCATCCATCGTATATTACTAAATCTTGTTTTCCTTGGTTCATTGTTATGCTCTTTTGTGAGTTTTGCTCAACAAGAACAATTATATATTACCTATCCGTTTATGCCGCTGAATGTAAATCCAGCTTATGCGGGCAGTCGAGAGGTAGTAAGTATGGCAGTACTGTATCGCCGTCGCCCGTTATTTAGTACAGTGGGTGCGGCTGCTACTAATCAACAGTATTTCAATTTTGATATGCCCATTGCTCAAGATAAAATGGCGATAGGTTTTCAAGCATACAGTGCTGATCAATTGATTGGTAACAATACAGGCGGTATTATAGGAAACTTAGGATTATACGGAGACTTCGCCTATCGTTTTACCTTACCCAATGACGGCAAATTAGCATTAGGCGTACAGGCTGGTGTTACGCAAGTACCCGCTTATATCTCATCAAGCGGTGGAGGTATTGGTACCACAGGATTTAATTCAAGTGTTGGCTTGGGAATTTATTACCATAATGATGATTATTACGCAGGTATTTCTTTATTGAATTTGAATGCCAATAAAAATGAATTCAACCAACCTTCGTTTATTACAGCAGGATATGTTTTTGATATTGATGATGACCTTCAGTTGAAGACGGGGGTACTAGTTAGAAGGCTTTCAAACAACTATACTACCCGAACAGACGTTGACCTTAATGCAACAGCATGGATTAATAAGCGTTTTGGATTAGGAGTGTGGTATCAAAATACAGGGTCTGAATTTTCAAATAATGCCTTTTTAGGCTCTTTACAAATTCAATTCAGTAAAATTCAGCTTGGATATGCTTATGACTTTACGGGCAATTCAAATGGGGCAGTCGGAGCTAAAGAAGGCTTTCATCAGATAATGTTACGCTATGAATTTGATTCAGGCAATGGAAAATCGGGTGTTTTTAGATATTTCTGAGATAATCTTACTATCTAAACGAACGTTTATTATCTGTAAAAGCACTGGAATATATCGAAAACCTAAAAAAGCTGAACCAATAGTATAAAATAATTAATTTTTGAAGTTATTATTGTACTTTGTAAAGAAACGTACCCTTTTAGAATCATTAAAAGCTGTGCTATATAAATTTGGCATTCTTTCAATAAAAAACAAATAATTTTTATGTTTTAATTTGAAAGCTTAGCTTAACTTTGCCGTTAGAATAGAATAAGAACAAAAAAGAAACAAATAACGATAGTCCCAATTCTGGTTACGTCACATTATAATGGATCAATTTTCATACATTGCCAATGCTGATACGGCAGCGATTTCTGACCTTTATGAGTCATATTCAAAAGACCCTAATTCGGTAGATACAAGTTGGCAAAACTTTTTCAAAGGTTTTGATTTTCACGCAAATTGGAGTGACTCTGAAGGAGTGTCCAATGGTATAAAAAGTGAAGGCATTTCTTCGCCTGATACTTCAAACGTTCAGAAAGAAATGGCTGTAATTAGTTTAATTAAAGCCTTTCGTTCTCGTGGACACCTTCTAGCAAAAACCAATCCGATTCGTAATCGAAAAAACCGTCAGCCCCGTTTAGATTTGAAAGATTATTCTCTTTCAGAAGCTGATTTAGATACTAATTTTCAAGCTGGAAATTTCTTAGGCATTGGTGCTGTTTCTTTACGTAAGATACTAGAATCGCTTAATAAGATTTATGCAGGCTCTATCGGTTTTGAATATGCATATATCCGTGAGCCAGAAGTGAAAGAATGGTTACGTGCTAAAATCGAAAGAGAAGCCTTATCGTTCAATCCTTCTATTGATGAAAAGAAACAAATCTTAACAAAACTGAACGAAGCAGTAGTTTTCGAGAACTTCCTGGGAACCAAATACTTAGGTCAAAAACGTTTTGGTTTGGAAGGTGGTGAAAGTACGATTCCTGCATTGGATGCTATCATCAACCGTTCAGCAGAATTAGGCGTGAAAGAAGCCATGATAGGTATGGCACACCGTGGTCGTTTGAATGTGCTTGCCAACATCATGCACAAGTCTTACGATGCTATTTTTGATGGTTTTGAAGGTAATCTTCCTGACCAAATTCATGGCGATGGTGACGTGAAATATCACTTAGGATATTCTTCAAAACATATTTCTCCGTCGGGTGTTGAAATTTCGTTGAAATTAGCACCTAACCCTTCACACCTTGAGGCTGTAAATCCTTTGGTAGAAGGTTTTTGTCGTGCTAGAGCGGATGCTCACTACGAAGGAGATTACGATAAAATTTTGCCAATTTTGATTCATGGTGATGCCGCCGTAGCTGGTCAAGGTATTGTTTATGAAGTAACACAAATGGCAAAACTAAAAGGTTACGAAGTAGGTGGAACTATCCACTTTGTGATTAATAACCAAGTAGGGTTTACAACTGACTTTGAAGATGCTCGTTCGTCAATCTATTGTACAGACGTTGCAAAAATCATTGATGCGCCAGTATTCCACGTAAATGGTGATGACCCTGAAGCAGTAGTTTTTGTGTCTAAAATGGCAGCCGAGTTCCGTCAGCAATTCAACCGTGATGTGTTTATTGATATGGTTTGTTACCGTAGAAATGGTCACAACGAATCTGACGAACCTCGCTTTACGCAGCCAACGCTTTATGCAAATATTACGAATCACTTAAATCCAAGAGAGTTATATACTCAGAAATTGATTACTAGGGGTGATATCGATGCAAAATTGGCTTCAGAGATGGATTCTGAGTTCAAGAGTGAATTACAAGCTCGTTTGGATTTAGTAAAACAAAAAATTCGTCCTGAATACCATCCTTTAAAATTGGATAACCGTTGGGCTGAATTGCGTTATGCTAATCTAGCAGATTTTGATAATTCTCCGAAAACAAGTATTTCAAAAGAAGCTATCGATAAAATTGCTGCATCGCTTTCAAAATTGCCTGCTGGTTTTACTGCCTTAAAGCAAATTGAAAAAGTATTATCAGATAGAAAAGGATTCTTTGAAAATGGTTTATTGAACTGGGCAACTGCTGAAGCGTTGGCTTATGGTTCATTATTGTTGGAAGGCAAACCCGTAAGAGTATCAGGACAAGATGTACAGCGCGGAACGTTCTCGCACCGTCATGCTGTTTTACATGATGCCAATACGAACGAATCATATACTTCTTTAAATTATATTGAAGAAGGACAAGAGCAATTACAAATCTTCAACTCATTATTATCAGAATATGCAGTATTGGGTTTTGAGTTTGGTTATGCTTTAGCAAACGCTGATACATTGGTTATTTGGGAAGCACAGTTTGGTGATTTCTCAAACGGCGCCCAAACAATGATTGACCAATTTATTGCTTCTTGTGAGTCTAAATGGGGAACAATGAATGGTTTGGTCATGCAGTTACCACACGGTTATGAAGGTCAAGGGCCTGAGCACTCAAATGCTCGTCCAGAAAGGTATTTACAATTAGCAGCCGAAGAGAATATAGTAGTAACAAACCTTACTACGCCAGCTAACCTTTTCCATGCTTTGCGTCGTCAATTAGCTTGGGAATTCCGTAAGCCATTAGTGATGATGTCTCCAAAATCATTGTTCCGTCATCCAAAAGTAGTTTCACCAATCAGTGATTTTACAGATGGAAAATTTGAAGAAGTTTATGGAGATACTTTTGTAGAAGCAAAAAAAGTGAAGAAAGTATTGCTTTGTAGCGGTAAAGTTTATTTTGATTTGTTAGACAAACAAGCTAAAGATAACCGTACTGATGTAGCCATCATTCGTGTAGAGCAACTACAGCCATTCCCTATTGGAAAAGTTCAGGCAGAGATAGATAAATATCCTAAAGCAAAAGTGTACTGGGTACAAGAAGAACCAGAAAACATGGGATATTGGTCATTCGTCATTCGTGAATTTGGCTGGAAACCATTTGAAGGATTAGTAGCACGTAAAAAATCAGCTTCGCCTGCAACAGGTTTCTTAAAAGTTCATAATGAAGAACAAGCTGCACTAATAGAAAGAGCATTCGCGTAAAAATAAATTTGTTGGTTACTCATGCTTGAATGGGTAACCAACTTTTATTAATTCATAGGGTTACCAGTGTTTTAGATTAAACAAGTTTTAGAGACAACGCTTGTAATTCATCAATCAACTTAAATTATAGTAACTAAGTATTTTAATCATATAGTTTTGGTTTTTAGAGATATCATCAATTCTAAAATCTAAATTCTAAATTATAAATTCAGAATATGGCAATTGAAATGAAAGTACCGCCAGTAGGCGAGTCAATAACAGAGGTAACTATCGCCGCTTGGAATAAAAAAGACGGAGATACTGTTAAAATGGATGAAGTTTTGTGTGAACTAGAATCAGACAAAGCCACTTTTGAACTCCCAGCCGAAGCTGAAGGCGTCTTGAAAATCGTTGCTAAAGAAGGTGATACTTTACCGATTGGTGCTGTTATATGTATTATTGAAACAGTAGGTGGTCAAACTGCTGCTACTCCAGCCGCACCTGCTCCAACTACTGAAGCACCTGCTACACCAGCGGCAGCGCCAGCAGCTAGTACAGAAGCTCCAAAAACGATTGAGATTAAAGTTCCTTCTGTCGGAGAATCAATTACAGAAGTAACGGTTTCTTCATGGAACAAAAAAGAAGGAGATTCAGTAAACATGGACGAAGTATTATGTGAACTAGAATCAGATAAAGCAACTTTTGAACTTCCTGCTGAAGCAACAGGAACATTACATATTGTAGCCGAAGCAGGTACTACCTTGCCAATCGGTGGAATAGTAGCCACTATCACTATAGGTGCTGGTCAGGCTGTAGCGGCTTCTGCACCAGCGGCAGCCCCTGCTGCTCCAGAAGCACCAGCTTCAAGTGCATCAACTACTAGCTATGCAGCAGGTCATGCTTCGCCAGCGGCAGCTAAAGCATTAGCAGAAAAAGGTATCGACCCAGCAAATGTTCAAGGTTCTGGTGTAGGTGGTCGTATTACGAAAGAAGATGCACAATCAGCACAAAAACCAGTAGCTGCGCCAACGCCAGCTCCTGCTAAAGCAGCTGAGCCAGCTCCAGTGGCAGCTCCATCAACATCAGGTAGAGGAGAAAGAACGGAGAAAATGACTTCTTTGCGTAAGACAGTGGCTCGTCGTTTGGTTCAAGTGAAAAACGAAACTGCGATGTTAACTACTTTCAACGAAGTAGACATGAAACCAATCATGGATCTTCGTGGAAAATACAAAGACAAATTCAAAGAGAAACACGGTGTTGGTTTAGGCTTTATGTCATTCTTTACCAAAGCCGTTTGTGTAGCTTTAAAAGAATTTCCAGCAGTGAATGCTTCAATTGATGGCGATTCAATTGTTTACCATGATTTTTGTGATATTTCAATTGCAGTTTCTGCACCAAAAGGTTTAGTGGTGCCAGTTATCAGAAATGCTGAGCAACTATCTTTAGCAGGTATTGAATCAGAAGTAATTCGCCTAGCGCTAAAAGCAAGAGATAATAAATTGACTTTACCAGAAATGACTGGTGGAACGTTTACTATCACTAATGGTGGTGTATTTGGTTCGATGTTATCAACGCCAATTATCAATGCTCCTCAATCAGCTATTTTAGGGATGCACAATATCGTAGAACGTGCCGTTGTAGTGGGTGGACAGATTGTAGTTCGTCCGATTATGTACATTGCCCTTTCTTATGACCACAGAATTATCGACGGTAGAGAATCAGTTTCATTCTTAGTAAGAGTAAAACAGCTTCTTGAAGACCCAACACGTCTATTGTTAGATGTATAAATAAAAGGCTGATGGCTTTCAGCAATCGGCAATCAGAACGGATAGCTAAAAATTCCTTAGAAAATAAGGAGTTTTTAGCTATCTTTTTATGAAAGAAAAATAAGAGTCCCCATTTTATAATAAAGTAAATCAACTTATAACTTGATGGTCGTCAGTTAACCACTGAATGCCAAAAGCTAATAATATGCAATACGACGTAATAGTAATCGGTTCTGGGCCGGGTGGCTATGTAGCTGCAATCCGTGCCGCACAATTAGGCAACAAAACTGCCATCATTGAGAAATATTCAGTTTTGGGAGGTACTTGCCTTAATGTAGGTTGTATTCCTTCAAAAGCTCTTTTAGATTCTTCTGAGCATTTTCATAATGCTGCTCATACTTTTGCTGACCACGGTATCGAAATCTCTGCTCCGAAAATTAATATCGAGCAAATGATTAACCGTAAGGCAGGGGTTGTAAAGAAAATGAACGACGGGATTAATTTCTTGATGAAGAAAAACAAGATTACTGTTCATAATGGCTTAGGTTCATTCATTGATAAAAATACTATTAATGTTGCTAAGGCTGACGGTACTTCTGAACAGATTACGGGTAAAAATATTATCATTGCTACGGGTTCTAAACCAACGGCATTGCCTTTTATTCCTATTGATAAAAAGAGAGTAATTACTTCAACAGAAGCCTTGAACTTACAAGAAGTTCCAAAACATCTTGTAGTAATTGGTGCTGGGGTAATTGGTGCAGAGTTAGGTTCTGTGTATGCTCGCTTGGGTGCTAAAGTAAGTTTTGTTGAATTTGCTGATTCGATGATTCCTACGATGGATAAAACGATGGGTAAAGAATTACAAAAATCGATTAAGAAATTAGGTGCTGAGTATTATTTCTCTCATAAAGTTACGAGTGTTGTAAACAATGGAGACGATGTAACGGTAACAGCTAAAAATAGTAAAGACGAAGACGTACAAATTACAGGCGACTATGTGTTGGTTTGTATCGGTCGCCGTCCATATACAGATGGCTTGAATCTTGAAGCAGCAGGTTTAACAACTGAGCGTGGTAAGATTGAAGTTGATGAGCATACTTTGCAAACAAAAGTACCAGGAATCTATGCGATTGGTGATGTGATTCGTGGAGCAATGTTGGCACACAAAGCGGAAGAAGAAGGTGTTTTTGTAGCAGAGACTATTGCAGGACAAAAACCACACATCAACTATAATTTGATTCCAGGCGTAGTTTATACTTGGCCAGAAGTAGCTTCTGTAGGTAAAACTGAAGAAGAATTGAAAACGGCTGGAAAGGCTTATAAAGTGGGTTCATTCCCATTCAAAGCGTTAGGTCGTGCTACGGCATCTGGTGATACTGACGGCTTAGTGAAAGTATTAGCTGACAAAGCTACTGACGAAATATTAGGCGTACACATCATTGGTGCAAGAGCAGCAGATATGATTGCCGAGGCAGTAGTAGCCATGGAATATCGTGCTAGTGCAGAAGACGTAGCGAGAATGTCTCATTCACACCCAACTTATACTGAGGCGATGAAAGAAGCTTGTTTAGCCGCTACTGAAAACCGTGCAATTCATTCTTAATCTAAGAATAAATGATAAAAATCAAAGGCTTGGAGGGTTGTCCCTCCAAGCCTTTTTTATTAGCTTTGGGAAATAAACCAATAATAATCATGGAAAAACCGTTTGTAAGTTTTTTTACTTTAGTGAGAATTTCAATAATTTTTATTTCAGTGGTGTGTCTGAATGGCTGTAGCCAAAAGAAAAACGAGGATAGTAAGATAGATTCGAGTACAAATGCTAAGCGACATTCAAAAATTATTGCAAGACCAGATACCATTCAAGAATTATATTTAGAGGATATTTTAGCTTGTATGAATTTTGAGGGACTTACTAAAAAGTATGGGGCAGAGAATGTCAAGAAAGACGTAATCGTAGAAACTGGCGAAGGACAGTTTAAAATAACAAAGCTTTATCCTGATACTGAAAAAGAAGTAGAAGTTTATTGGAAAGACGGCAAGGAATATCAGCAGATTCAGGATGTAATGATACGAGTGCGTTATACCAAAGATGAGAAAACAGATTTTAGCTCGCCTTGGAGCTCGAAAAATGATATTCATTTAGGCATGAAACTAGCTGAAATTGTACAGTTAAATGGCAAAACGTTTACAATTACTGGCTTTGGATGGGATTTAGGAGGAAGCGTAGTAAGTTGGGAAGGAGGAAAGCTCGCTGGTAAAAATATCAATGTTCGCTTTAATGATTTTTCAGATGATAATGGAGGATTGACACCGCAAGAATTTAATGCTATTTCAGGCGAGATGGAATTTGATGTTTTACATTCGTCTATCACCAAGTTGAACCCTTCTGTTGACCAAATTTCTGTTTTTATTAAACCAGCAATCACAAAAGACCAAGGACAAAAAATGGTAAAAGAAGTAGAAGCTAAGCAGATGAAGAAGTAGCTTTTTATGGACTAAAGGATTTTAAGACTAAAGGACTTGAAGAAGAAGATTTTAGATGAAAATTAATAGAATATTGATAAATGTAGCGGTATAACCCTTGCGGTTACCGTTTTTGTTTGGAGGCTGAGAACTTCAAGCCCTTCAACCTTTTATTCCAAAATCCTTTGGTCTAAAAATCTCTTAGTTTTCAATTCTTTAAGTCCTATAGTCCTCAAACCCTTTAGTCCCTATTTAAGCTTCTCATTCTCCAAATGCCTAGTAGCATCACGGTTTGTTTTCTTGTCTAGGTTTTTTTGTAAAGCTTCTGTCAAATTGATACCTGTTTGATTCGCAAGGCATATCAACACGAACAATACATCTGCCATTTCATCCCCTAAATCTTTAGCTTTGTCTGATTCCTTTTCAGACTGTTCTCCATATCTTCGAGCAATTATTCTTGCTACTTCGCCTACCTCTTCGGTAAGCATTGCCATATTGGTCAGTTCATTGAAATAACGAACGCCAATGGTTTTTATCCAATTATCAACCGTGCTTTGTGCTTCTTCGATAGTCATTTTTGATGCAGTGTTTTACTGAAAAAACTACCCATAAAACCACCAAACAAACAAGGAAGTGGTGAAATATAAGTAGAGAATTGATTGATATTAGGAAACTTTGCTTCTATTCCTAAAAACTGAGCAAGATAAAAACCAGCAAAAATTCCGACTATTAATTGAATCGCCGAAATCCAACCTTTTTTGGGTTCTAAGTAACCAATTACTAAAGCCGAAAGTAGGATAACAAAAAGAGGCCAATGTACTACATCAGCATTCAGGTTTACTGCTATAATCACCAAAGTGGCAGCAATCGTTACAATAGTATTGCGTATCATTTTAAAAAGACTAAATTTTATGCTTGGAATCTATCACAATTGTAACAGGACCATCATTGATAAGTGATACTTTCATATCTGCCCCAAATTCGCCTGTTTGTATATTCTTACCCAAATCTTTGGATAATTGTTGTATCATTTGTTCGTACAAAGGGATAGCAACTTCTGGGCGAGCAGCCTCTATAAAACTCGGTCTGTTGCCCTTTTTAGTACTAGCGTGTAATGTAAATTGACTAATGAGTAAAATATCACCATTTATAGTATTGAGGTCAAGATTCATTTTCCCTTCTTCATCAGAGAAAATTCTCATGCCAACAATTTTCTTAGAAAGCCATTCTACGTCTTCCAAAGTATCTGCATGAGTAATCCCTAATAATATCAAAAAGCCAGTTTGGATACTCCCTTTTATATTCCCCTCTATTTTTACCGAAGCCTCAGCAACTCTTTGTATAACTGCAATCATAATCTACATCAATATATATACAATCAATAAATATACACCATAGCCCAGTAAATCGTTTGTTGTGGTAATAAAAGGCCCCGAGGCTATAGCAGGATTAATGTTGAATTTATTTAAAACTAATGGGGTTATAGTACCCATGAATGAAGCTAACAATACCACAGAAAATATAGAGAGCGATACCGTTATAGATAACTGAACATTAACACTATCAACAATTAGGGAACCAAAGAACGCAAAAATACCAGCAATGATAGCATTGAAAAAAGCTACTTTTAATACCTTCAAGAGTCGTTCGCCAAGAGAGACATCTATACCAGATTTATCAGCCAAACTTTGTACAATGATTGAAGACGATTGAACACCTACATTTCCACCTGTTGAGCCAATTAACGGAATGAAAAAAGCTACTGCTGGAATTTTTGATAATAAATCTTCAAAATTATGAATTAATCTTGCTGCAAAGAAACTCCCAACCATTCCCCCAAGCAACCATGGCAAACGTGAACGAACCAAACGCCAAACGCTATCGTCTTCTTCTACGTCTTCCGAGATACCAGTCATCGCTTGAACATCCTCTTGAGCAGACTCCGTAATAAAATCGACCACGTCATCAATGGTAATTCTTCCTAACAAACGTCCTTGAATATTTACCACTGGCACAGCATCCAAATCGTATTTCTGCATTACATCGGCAACCTCTTCGCCTTTAGCCGTGGTTTTTACAGAAACAATATCTTCATCATATATATCCGATACTTTGGCTCCTCTTTTAGCAAGAATTATTCTTTTTAAAGATACTCTGCCTAATAGAATACTTTCATCATCAACCACATAGACGGCAGATACGTTTTCTACATCCTCGGCTTGTCTTCTTATTTCTTCAATACATTCAGTGATAGACTGCTTTATGTTGATTTTGATTAACTCTTTTTGCATCAAACCACCCGCTGAATCTTCGTCATAGTGCATCAAATCGTTCACAAAACGAGCTTGCTCTCTGTCTTTCAACAAACCGATAATATCTTCAGAAATATCTTTAGGTTGTTCGTTCAGAATATCAACGGCGTCATCTGAATCCAACACGTCAATGTATTCCGCAATTTCCTTTGCTGTAAAATTCTTGAGGAATTTCTTGCGATCATCAGCATCAAGATTAGTGATGATTTCAGCACCTAATTTTTTGTCTAATAACTTTACTAAATAATGAGACTCTTCACCGTTCAACTCATACAAAATATTCGTTATATCTGCTGGATATAACTCTCCCATTTCAGCGATGATTAACTCATTTTCTTGCACTGATATGGCAGTCTGTATTTTTTCTAAGTATTCCTTTGTGAGTTCAAAGGGAGTAAGTTCAAAAGGTTGTTGATTTGTCGATTCCATGATTTTGTAGCCCCAGCAATTATGTGGATGGACTAAATAGTTAGAGGATTTTACTCAATAATCGGAGCATTATCTTCGGCTAGCCGAGTTAGTTCAAGAAAATCGGCTACAGATAATTGCTCTGCACGTTTATTTAAAAACGGATTTTCAGGTAATTGTAAGGCTCTCAAGGCATTTCTTAGTGTTTTACGACGCTGATTAAACCCCATTTTTACAATAGCCTTAAATTTACTTTCGGATACGCCCAAATCCGATACATTATTTCTTTTTAGTCGAATTACGCCAGAATTTACTTTTGGGGGTGGTGAAAATACTTCAGGTCCCAACGAAAAGCAGTATTCAATATCATAAAATGCCTGTAAGAGGACACTCAAAATACCATAATCTTTATTGCCAGGCTTTGAAGCAATCCTTACAGCTACTTCTTTCTGAAACATACCAGCGATTTCTGGTACATAATCTTTATAGTCGAGGACTTTAAATAAAATCTGTGAAGAAATATTATATGGAAAATTGCCCACAATGCCGAATTTTTGACCATTGAAGAAGGTCGATAAATCCTGATGTAAAAAATCGGCTGAATGGATTCTTCCCTTCAATTGTGGATAATGTATATTGAGGTATTCGACCGACTCACGGTCTAGTTCAACTACCGAAGTTTGATATTCTGTATGTTGTAATAAAAATTGAGTAAGTACGCCCATTCCTGGTCCAATTTCCATCACTTGGTCGTAGCCCCCATGAAGTGACATCAGCTCTACAATTTTTCTTGCTGCCTCTAAATCTCTTAGAAAATGTTGTCCTAGACTTTTTTTAGCTCTTACGTCTTTCAATGATTCTGTCGTTGGTTTTTGGATGTTAAATAATGAAGCTGTTTAAACTTTCCGTTTCTAAGGTGAAAGTATTGTATTTTTGAATTGATTTTTTCAAAATTTGCGAAGCATAGCATCGCTACGTCGAGTAAATTTTGGAACAAGCTATTCTAAAAGACTTAGTTTAACCCGAAAGGGAAAGTTTAAACAGCTTCAATGTCAAAAAGACTAATGAATTGCTTTTATTCCTTAAAATTACGCCGTTTTTTGTACTTTTAAGATAAAATTTCGTTAAAATCGAAAAGGAAAATAACCAAGAACAAAAGCTATGCGTTGGTCTCATAAAACAAAAGAAGAATTAATCATAGAAATTCGTCACCTCAAAAAAGAATTAAGAGTATTAGAAGCCAATGAAAGAGCAGGCGAAATGCCGCCCTCAATGGCTGCTGAATTAGAAAAGGCTGTAGAGAATCTTAATTTAGTAGGGATGGTGCTGGAGGATAACGGTACGATATTATACTGTAATGCCTTTTCAATGAGGATGTTAGGGTATCAGCCAGATGAATTGATTGGAAAAAACTTTTTTGATGTATTGGTACCAAGTGAAGAGAAGGTGCAAAGGATAACCTCTTTTCAAGATGCCATGGAAAAAGGAGGATTGTTTGACCAAAAAGAAAGAACGATGCTTGCAAAGAGTGGGCAAGTAAAATACGTTGAACTGAATTCTACCATTTTCAATGATGCGGGCGATGATACAAGATATTTAACAATTATAGGTGAAGATGTTACCGAACGCAGAAAAGTAGCCGAAGCCTTAGCACGTTCGAATGCTCAATTGCAGGATTTAATTACGAATACTACCGACGTAATTCAAATCACGAGTATTTCAGGGCGATTTTTGTATGTAAATAAGTCATGGTTAGAAACCATGGGCTATGAGTCGAACGAATTAGCTGCTTTAAGGCTAAAAGATATTCTTCATCCAGATTTTGCCAAAGATGCCCTTGAGAAATTTGAGAAGGTGAAAAATGGTGTCAATATCCCTGATTTTGAGGTAGTTTTTAGAAGAAAAGATGGTCGCCGACTTTATTTAGCAGGTTCGGTTAACTGTCGTTTTGAGAAAGACGTACCTACTGCTTTTCGCTGTATTTTTCATAATTCAACGGCTAAAGTAAGGGCTGAGCGAGCATCAAAGCTATATGCAAGTATTGCACAGGCAACGATTCGTTCTACCAATTTGGATGATTTATATGTCAATATTCATAAAGAGTTAGGAGAGGTAATTGACGTAAAAAACTTCTTTATCGCTCAATACGATTCTGCAAAATCTTTCTTGTATTTCCCTTATTATGTCGATGAATATTTTGATAATCGAGTGAATTTTACCAAACGAAAATTAGGGAATGGATTAACAGAATATGCCATTGCAGCTAATAGACCATTGATATTGAGGGATGATGACATTTTTAAGTTGGCTGAAGACAAAACAATTTATTTATATGGCGTAGTACCCAAAGTGATGATTTGCGTGCCTCTGAGAATAGGCAATAAAGTAACGGGAATCATTGGCTTAAAATCTTATGAGCGTCAGAACAAGTACGAACAAAAAGATTTGGAGTTACTAGATTTTATCTCTGGTCAGGTAGCCTTAGCTATTGCTCGTAAACAAGCAGAAGATATTTTGGCGCGTGAAACAGCCAGATTGAACGCTATTATTGAAGGTAGTTCGCACTTAATGTGGTCGGTGAATCGCAAGATGTTGTTAACGTCTTTCAATAAAGAATATTCTCAATTGATAGAAAACCAATTAAATCTAAAGCCACAATTGATGTTGAGTACCGAGAAAGTTGGTTTCAGAATGGTTTCAGCGACAGATAGGAGGGTATTAGAAGAAAAATATAAAGCCGCATTTAGAGGAGAACAACAGCATTTTGAAGTAAAGTTGGATTCGGAAGATGGTAACCCCAATTGGATAGAAATTTACCTCAATCCAATTTTCCTGAATAATGGTATGATTGAGGAGGTATCGGGGATAGGGCGAGATATAACCGATTTAAAGAAATACCAACAAGACATTGTTAAGGCAAAAGATGAAGCGGAACGTTCGTTAAAAGTAAAAGAGCGGTTTTTGGCCAATATGAGCCACGAGATTAGAACACCTATGAATGGTGTAATCGGGATGATAGACTTATTGAACGATACCGCACTAGATATAGAGCAAAAAGACTATGTTCAAACCATTAAAAAATCATCAGAAACACTCTTACATATCCTAAATGATATTTTAGATTTAGCTAAAATTGAAGCAGGGAAAATGGCTTTGCATGAAGCACCAATTGTTTTCAAAGATGTTTTTGATAGATTACAAGCACTTTTCTCACAGATTGCAGCCAATAAAGGCAATAGAATTATCTGCGAATTTGGCGATAATTTGCCAGAGTTTGTGATTGCTGATGAAACACGTCTTTTACAGATTTTGTCTAATCTTACTTCTAATGCTTTGAAATTTACCGAGAATGGAACCGTAAATATCAAGGTAAATCTGGTGCAAAAAAGAGGGAAGTTTAATAGAATACGTGTTGAGATAAAAGATTCTGGCATTGGTATTACAGAAGAAAACCTGAAAATGCTTTTCAATGCGTTTCAGCAAGTGGATAATTCTACTAAAAAATCTTTTGGTGGTACAGGCTTAGGATTAGCCATTTCAAAAGAGCTTTGTCGTTTGATGAAAGGAGAAATAGGCGTTTATTCAGACTGGGGCAAAGGTTCTACCTTTTGGTTTATCATCGAAATCAAGCAAACGGATATTAGCCCAATGATGGCTAAAAAAGACGAAGTAGCATTCCAAGTTGTAGGTCATTTTAGTGATATCACGCCTTATATTTTACTAGTAGATGATAATGCAACAAACCGAAAAGTGGCAAGCGAAATCATGCGCAAAGCTGGGTGTGAAGTAATTACAGCCGATTCGGGTAAAAAAGCCATTGCTTTGGTAGAAAAATCATTAATAGAAAAACCTTTTGACGTAATATTCATGGATATTCAGATGCCTGAAATGGATGGTGTAGAAACCACTCATCGATTAAGAGCATTATCAGATAACCTGCCACCGATTATTGCCATGACTGCTTATGCCATGCGCGAAGACCGTGACCGTTTTATGGCCAATGGGATGAATGATTATGTTCCTAAACCTATCAGGGCTGAAATATTGGTAAGAAAAGTTAGGGAATGGGTTGAAAGAGGAAACAATCACAAAAAGAATCCTATTAAAACAATTAGTACGGCAGATTCAATGAAAGCTGAGATAACCTCAGTAACAGATGATAAATCAATTGAAAAAGTAAATACTCCTGCTGAAATCTCACTAGATTCACTGCCTGTGCTTGATCAAGAAATCATCAAACAGCTTGCCAATAGTGTTGGCGGAGATATGAGCTTCGTGAGTTCTATTTTGGAAGGTTTTGAAGAAGAAGCTACCGAACAAATTCAGCTTGCTATTGAAGGCTTTCATTCAAGCAACTGCAAACAAGTTCAAAGCGAACTTCATACGTTGAAAGGTAATTCGGGAACATTGGGGGCGTCTCGTTTACACGAGATAACAAGAATTATTGAAGAAAAAGCCAAACACTGCGATTTTAGATTTTTTGAGAAGGAAATCTTGATTTTACAAGATGAGTTTGAAGCATTTAAAGAAGCATATAAGAAGTTATAAAAAAAGGTACAATGCCGTAAACATTGTACCTATAATGAGTGTTTTGAGCACTACTATACGCTATAGAATTTTATCAGATAATTATTTTGTTGATGAAAAAAGTCAGAAAATGACCTTCCAGTAATTCAAAAAAGTTTGACAAAAATAAAACATGTTTTTTGATATTTTCAAATTTTTTAAAATGTCAGAAAAATACAATGCTAGATAATTAATTGTCTTTTAATTATTTAGCATTCAAGTTTGTATTTTTAGGGTTAGTCATGACAGAATTTATAAATTTATGAATTAATTTACTTGCTTGAAAATCTTCAATTTTAGACTTTTCTTACTTTATCTAAAACAAAATATGCGATTAACTACTAGAATTCAACTTATGTTTATGATGTTCCTGATGTTTAGTACATGGGGAGCTTGGTACGGTCAAATGGGTAAGTACTTATTTACTTCATTACATGCTAATGGTGATCAAATAGGAAGTGCTTACGCTACTTTTTCAATTGCTTCAATTTTTGCCCCTTTTTTCGTAGGATTGATTGCTGATAGATTCTTTTCAGCACAAAAAGTAATGGGTGTTTTGAATATATTAGGAGCCGTTATTTTATATTTCTTAATTCAAAACAAAGACGCAGATACTTTCTTTTGGTATATTTTAGCTTATACCTTGACTTTCGCACCAAATTTGGCATTGTCTAGCTCTATTGCGATGAATCAGATGAAAGACCCGGGTAAAGAATTTCCTCCTATTAGAGTATTGGGCACGATTGCTTGGATTGTAGTAACCAATATTATTGGATACTATGAGATTGGGGATAAAGTAACGATTTTCCAAATTGCGATGTTTACCTCTATTGCTTGGGGTATTTATGCTTTTACTTTACCTAATACACCTCCAAAAGCTAGTGGTACAGCCTCTGTTTCGCAAATTTTAGGTACGGATTCATTTGTACTTTTTAAAGATAGATCTTTCTTAATATTCTTCATATCATCGGTTTTAGTATGTATTCCATTAGCATTTTATTATGCTCATGCTAATTTGTCACTTACGGAATCACACATGACTAAGGTAGAGAACAAGATGTCTTTAGGACAAGCTTCAGAGGTATTATTTATGCTTTTGATTCCTTTTGCTTTACAAAAGTTTGGTATTAAAAAGATGTTAATCGTTGGTCTTATCGCTTGGATTGTCAGATTTATCTGTTTTGGTTATGGTGATGGTATTTCATCGGAATGGATTTTATATTTAGCAATTGTATTGCATGGTGTTTGTTATGATTTCTTCTTTGTTACTGGACAAATTTATACAGATAATAAAGCGGGTGATAAAATCAAGAACTCGGCACAAGGTTTAATTACATTGGCTACTTATGGTGTCGGAATGGGAATCGGCTCGTTTCTTTCTGGAAAAGTATTGACAAAATATACTACTGGTAATGTCCACGATTGGACTTCTGTCTGGATGGTGCCTGCTGGTATTGCTGCCGTAGTGTTAATTCTATTTGTGATATTTTTTCACGACAAAAAAACAGAAAAATTAGTGGAATAAAAGATTTTAATTATTAATTTTAATACTCCTAGAAAACGCTTATTACTAGATAAATCTTTTGAATAATTATATCTTAAAAGTATCATTAACGCAAATTAATGATAATTAGATATAAATAATTTAAGATTTTGAAAACAATTTCTAGTAATAAGCGTTTATACTTAAAATGTGACAAGATTAATTTTATTGTCCATTACTAATCTGTTCTCTTCTTTATCAAGACTATATTTTTTTAGGATTTTGCCCCTTTTTTTGATTAATCTCTTCTACAATTTTTTCAATTAGCTCTGTAAGGCGTAAGTCAGAAGAACGAAGTTTGTAAACATTATCCATTAATCTTGCACCCTTTAAACTATCATACTCAGGTGCGATAATGATAATTCTTTGCCTCCAATTATTCGGTAAAGAATCTTTGCAAGCTTTTATCCTGCATTTAAGTAATTCGGATGTTTTTTTTAGGTCATTTGGTGGCATACGAATGTCAGAGCGTTTATATTTGTACCCTACAAATTTTGTTAGACAAAATTTGTTAGGCACTAGGTCGATTTTATGTATTAATTATCAAAAAAATTGATAATACAAAGCTATAGTTATATGAGTATAACTCAAAATTTACATTAAATAAATCATAATAAATCAACGTTAATTATTAAAGATAAATACTAATACTTCTTGAGAATTAGATTATTTACCCAGCACACAAATGAAAAGAATTGAGGACAGAGTAAGAGTACTAATTGTAGAAAAAGGAATGACGTTATTACAATTAGCGACTCAATCAAAAATTACGGAAGCTACTTTACATGCTATTTTAAATAGAAACGATGCAAAGTATTCTCAGTTGAAAAGAATGGCGGAAACATTGAATGTAAAAGTTGCTTATTTAACAGGTGAAACAGATATTCCTTCGATGTCTGTAGTGCAAGAATCAGAAGCTGGCTATGTTGCATTGAAAGCTGATGATGTCATTGAAATGCAAAAACAAATTATAGAGCTACAAAGTAAATTACTTATGCAAAATACTCCTAGAGAAAACTAGCCCAATGTTGGGGCATAATGATTGATAATCAGAATATTAGTTTAACAAAATATTCTGATTATCAAATATTTATCGGTTGAATCTTTCTTTCAAACGTAATAATGGCGTTTCTATAAAGCGGAAGGATAAGTCACACACAAGGACGGTTAAACCGATGGCTGACGTGTATAGAATGACGTTAAAAACAGGAAGGCTCAGGTTATTCCCCAGAAAGTAGTGTATCGCATTGATACAGAATACAATAACGGCTGAATGGTAGATATAAATACCGTAAGAAATTTTACCTAAGTAATGAATAATTGGGGTTTCTAGGTTTAGGATTGTATTAGGGTTTGCTGCTACATTGATAATGAAATAGCAAAAGAAAAAGCCATGAAATTCGAGATTGAAACCCGGGATATAGACATTTGACCCAATTATCAATACTGTTATCGTGTAAACGATGATTTGAGTACTCTTTTTAAATAAGAAAGATAAAATCTTTTCTTGTTTACTAAAAACTAGATAGGCTCCAATCCCTCCAATTACCATTGTTAATATTCTAAACTGACTAAAAAATAGGGCTAGGTTTTCATAAATCTTAGCCTTGGTTGCTTCTGGTAAATCACTCAACTTTAGAAAATAAAAAGAAGTACTTCCTACTATTGCTACAAATACTGATACTACGATTAAAAATGATTTTAAAGGATTTTTCCTTTTAATAATCCACGGCCAAATGGCATAAAATTGTTCTTCAATACCAATAGACCAAGTTTGGGCACATAAATAGGGTGCTCTGTAAAATACAAAACCTACATTGGGAAGGAAAAGTAAAAAGAAAGGGAGTCTTTTATAAAAATTAGTATCATAATTAAAGTCATTCCCCAAAGGACCATAGAAAAAAGAAAATTCTGGAAAAACAAAAAACGCTAGCAATACTATGATATAATACAATGGCCAAATTCTCAGGATTCGCCTGATATAAAAATCCTTCGTAGAAATATCTCCTCTTCTATTTTTTTCACTCAACAAAAGGTAGGTAATCAAAAAGCCGCTTAATACAAAAAATAAACCTACGCCCAACTTTCCCATATTTTTTAAAATAAAGAAATCATAAAAATTTTCAAGACCCATCAAATATTTTATTTGTTCTGTATGATGGATGAGTACTGAAAAAGCGGCAATAAATCGAACTCCATTTAAATTAGGGAAATAAACTGATTGATGAGATTTTTGCATTATTTGCTTTAAGATTGATTAGTTTTAATAATGTAAGGATAGTTGAGTCCAAGTATTTTTGAAAAGTACTATCGGACTATTTTATATATAAACCAAGTCTCGTTATGATTGTGTGAAGGATTTAAAACGTAAGCAATGTTATCTATAAAACTTGGTTCTATGTCAGTATCGTGCTGTAAGTTGGGGAATATTTTTTTCATCATCGCAAGCCTTGCTTCCAAATCTGCCGAGCCCACTAAAATTAAATAGTTGGGATATGCCTTTTTACCCGATTTAAGCTCGTTTGGCAGATCTTCTAGTTTTTTAGGGGTATCAATATCATAATAGTCTAATCGCCTGTTTAAATAAAAGATAGCCACTGGTTGCGATGCCTGAAAGTTTTGCACAACAAAATTCTGAAGATCACCTTTTTCTCTGAAATAGTTCATACTTTCTACCCTCGAACGTTTAGTGTAGGTTACCGAAAGAATACAAAGTAAAATAGTGTTGAGGATAATAAACCAATAGACCAGCACCTTAGTCGTAGTCCTGAACCATGCTTTGTTTTGCAATGTTTCATAAATATCTCTGAAACCGATTACCCCCAATATCAAGAAGAAAGGAATAAAAGGCAGGATGAATCTTTCTTGTTTATTAGGATAATAAGAGTGAAAAGCAAAGAAAAATAACGAAGCCAAAAACAACATTCGTCTGTTGCCAGCTTGGGTTGCCGTTTTGAAATAACCCGCAAAAAACATTAATGACGATAAGGCCAAGGTTAAGCCCGCCATTGTTCCGATATACCTATGCCAAGGGCCATTAGGGTAAATCTCAATATTTTTTGCATCAGCATTGAACGTGAAATAAGCTTTGATAGAGGCAATAGGATTGCCCCAATATACATAATCAAAAATTCCTTGCGTGAGTAAATAAAAAAGGATGCATCCGAATCCAAATAGAATGGCTTTTTGCCATTGATTTTTAGTCAACAGCCAAGTTAAACCAATTGTAAAAGGAATAAATACAATTTGATAACGGAATACAAAAGCGATGACAAACCAAAAAGCTGCCCAGAGAACAGATTTGTTATCTAATTTTGGGTTGACAGCATAATAACAGGCAATCAATAAAGGAGGAATACAAACAAATTCTCTTAGATTTCTAACCGACATAAACGGGAATACCCAAAATACAGCTAACAATAACCCAACGATTTTTGCATCATTTTTTCGGTTACTTAGTCGTTCCGTCAGTTTATACCCATAATAAATGCTTAATAACGAGAAAAGGCTATTGACGATTCTTGCGAATAACATTTTTGTTTCTGGATTGGTTGTACCAAACCATTCACAAGTAGCAAAAATTAAATAATGGATATAGGGATATATTAAACTGAACAGATAGGCTTCACCATTTACTAAAAAATCTTGTGTAAAGGGAGAGTCAATTTTGTCGAGCAAATTTTGTGCAAGCACAACTACTTCATAATGGTCGTCTGTAAAAGCATATCCTTTAGAGAAAATAATAGATAATACCCTGAAAAAGAGGCCAATAAGTAATATCTTCTTGAGATTTAAAGCATCTAAGTATTGTTGCATAATGTAATTGCCTAAATTGTCGTGCAAAATTAGACATTTTAAGAGCAAAAAGAAAGCTGATTAAGCATCAAGCAAAATTCTGAATGTAGTGCCTTTATTTAATTCCGAATGTTTTACAAATAATTTACCATCATGGTATATTTCAATAATACGTTTTGCCAACGTTAACCCTAAGCCCCAACCTCTTTTTTTAGTACTAAAGCCTGGATTAAAAACCTTGCTGACATTTTGTTTAGAAATACCTTTGCCACTATCGCTAATGTCGATGGCAATTTTATTGTTTTTGGTTTCAGATAAGGTGATTTTTAAAGAGCCAACGCCCCCCATGGCATCAACCGCATTCTTACAGATATTTTCGATTACCCATTCAAATAAGTAGCGATTGATATTAACGGTTTGTTTTTCGTCAAGTTGATTATCAAATGAAAAAATAATTTTTGTAGAAATCCTTTTTTGCAAATACGACATAAAGGTCTCTATTGTTTCGATGATGTTTTCTGGTTTTAATACTGGAATAGACCCAATGTTTGAAAAACGAGTTGTGATAATATCTAATCGGATAACGTCTTTTTCTAATTCCTTAACGATTTCGGGGTCATAAGTTGGGTCATTTTTGAAATATTCAACCCATGCTGTAAGAGAAGAAAGGGGAGTACCTAATTGATGAGCAGTTTCTTTCGCCAAACCTACCCAAACTTGATTTTGTTCCGAACGTCGTGACGCATCGAAAAACAGATAGGCTGCCAAGCCAAAGACTAATACTACCGCTAATTGAAAAAGGGGGTAGTAACGAAGCAAATCTAATAAACGAGAATTGCCATAATAAATATATTCGGTGTGGAGGGTCATGTCGAGCTCAATAGGTGGATTATCGTCTCTGATGATTTCCTCTAGTTTTTGCTGTAAAAAGGTTTGCTGTGCTTTAGAGCTTAAGCCCTCAGGCATTTCTATGTTTCTAGCAGTTAAATATCCGTTTCCATCTTTATGAATGATAGGAATGGTATTATTCTCATTCGATTTTTTTATTTTCTCAAAGAAAAAATTTACATCCTGATTCGGGTCGCTGGTCATGGCATATTTCAGCGATTCAGCATATAATTCTATTTGCTGTTTTTCACGTTCTTCAAGCTTAGAAACGATTTTGTCGGTAAAGTATAAAGAAAATATACCGACAATCAAGCAAAACCCTAAGAAGGCTACTTTCCACCAAGTATTACGGCTATAAATATCTACAGATAAGATCATAAATAATATGCTAAATAAGCGATTTTAATATTAGGCAATTAGTTTTTCCCTTTTCCCTAACGTCAAATCTACTGCTTTATTTTTTAAAAATAAACGATAAAGTGTTGCTGACAGAGCTAATTGTTTGTTAAGAAAATATTCTTCTTACCGATAATTGATTATGCCTAATCCTATTGATAAAATAGGCTTAAATGATAATGAAGCTGTTTAAACGTTCCGTTTCTTAGGTGAAAGTATTGTATTTTTGAAAAAATCAATTCTAAAAGACTTAGTTTAACCCGTAAGGGAACGTTTAAACAGCTTCATAGTAAGATTGAAATAATACAATATTGATATAGAGGTTTTTTTAAAGGGCAATTAGTAATTATAGCGTCATAAAAAAATAATAAAAAAATGAGTTTGGCGCATCCTTTTCCTTACTTTTTACGTAGGTACTCTTAAGGAATAGGATTTGTTATCTTTTTTAAAGGTATAAGTCTATATTTTGGTGTGTTAGTGGCAGTATGGCGATTCTTTCTAAGGTTCGCCATATTTTTTTGCTCGATTGCAATATAAAACTTTTTAATCTACTCAATTTTGATAAAAATGTTTTTATCAAAATAAGTCTAATCTTTATTCACTACAAACCCACGATTTAATAGTTCTTTAACTGTTTTAACAAAATCATACATTATTTTAACAATTGAATTAACTTTGCAAAATCTTCTTCAAAAATATTAATCTGCTTAATCAGACTTGAAGAAATTTAAATAATATCTAAGATTAAATCAGCTTATAAAATATGCAACATTTTCTGTCGGTCAAAGATGCCATTGATGTACAAGCACTTGTAAAAGAGGCCCTATTATACAAAAAAGCTCCTTATGCAGATAAACACCTAGGTAGAAATAGAACTATGGGTCTTTTGTTTTTTAACTCAAGTCTTCGTACTCGTTTAAGTACACAACGTGCCGCTCAGAATCTTGGACTAGAGCTTATGGTAATGAATGTTGGACAGGATGGCTGGGGCTTAGAGTTTGAAGATGGAGCCATCATGAATGGTGACAAAGCCGAACATATTAAAGAAGCTGCTCCAGTTGTGGGACAATACTGTGATATTGTGGGTATTCGTAGTTTTCCGACATTAGTAAATCGTGAAGAGGATTATTCAGAAAAAGTAATAAATCAATTTGTAAAACATACAGGTAAACCAATCGTAAGTTTGGAATCTGCTACTCGTCACCCACTACAATCGCTAGCCGATTTAATTACGATTGAGGAATTGAAAACGAAGCCTCGTCCTAAGGTAGTACTTACATGGGCTCCGCACGTAAAAGCTTTGCCACAGGCTGTGCCAAATTCTTTTGCAGAATGGATGAATGCTGCTGATGTTGATTTTGTGATTACACATCCAGAAGGCTATGAGCTTGCCCCTGAATTTGTAGGCAATGCCAAGGTTACTTATAATCAAGAAGAAGCATTTAAGGATGCCGATTTTATTTATGCCAAAAACTGGTCGTCTTATGAACAATACGGGAAAATATTGAATCAAGACCCAGCGTGGATGGTGACGATGGACAAAATGAAGCTGACCAACAATGCTAAGTTTATGCACTGCTTGCCAGTTCGTAGAAATATTGTAGTAGAAGATGCCGTCTTAGATTCTCATCATTCTGTAGTAGTTCAACAAGCAGGTAACAGAATATGGTCGGCACAGGTAGTGTTGAAGCAAATTCTACTTAAAATAATCAAAGAAGAAAGTCCTTATTTATTCTAGCTTTTGTTTTTGAAAATGCTTGATAAATGTCAAAAGCGTTTTCTATAAGATAATATGAAATTAACAGTTGTAAAAATCGGAGGGAACGTTATTGATAATCCTGCTTTTTGTGAACAGTTTCTAAAAGATTTCTCAGATATTCCTGCACCCAAGATTTTGGTTCATGGCGGAGGTAAAATAGCCACCCAAGTAGCTGAAAAATTAGGCATCGAAACCGTCATGGTTGAAGGAAGAAGAATCACGAATAAAGCCATGTTGGATGTCGTAACAATGGTGTATGGTGGTTTGGTCAATAAATCATTAGTAGCACGTATGCAACAATTTGGCGATAATGCCATTGGATTGACTGGTGCGGATGGTGGTGTGATTTTATCGAAAAAGCGTCCAGTAAAAACGATTGACTATGGTTTTGTCGGGGATATTGAAAAAATAAATAGCTCTTTCATTGCCAGTTTGTTAGCCCAAGATATTGTGCCAGTGTTTGCTCCTTTGACGTATGACAAAGAAGGAAATATGCTGAATACCAATGCTGATACACAAGCCCAAGCAATAGCTGTGGCAATGACAGAGGACTATGAAGTAAACTTGGTTTATTGCTTTGAGAAAAAAGGAGTATTGTCAGACCCAGAGGATGATGACGCTGTAATAGCTGTATTGAAGCCAGCTGATTATGAGCATTATAAAGCTGAAGGAGCTATCAACAAAGGGATGATACCAAAATTGGATAACGCCTTCAAAGCATTAACTGATGGAGTAGCACAAGTAACAATTTGCCATGCTAAAGAAGTAAAATTGGCCGTTAAAGATGGTATCGCAGGAACAAAACTAGTAGGGGCTTGATATAAAAGATAATGAAGCTGTTTAAACTTTCCGTTTCTGAGGTGAAAGTATTGTATTTTTGGATTGATTTTTTCAAAATTTGTGAAGCATAGCATCGCTACGTTGAGTGAATTTTGGAACAAGCTATTCTAAAAGACTTAGTTTAATCCGAAAGGGAAAGTTTAAACAGCTTCAATAGTAATATTAAAACTTAGCCTTTTTTATTCAAAACATTGTAAAGCCATTATTTAAAAATTATTTTTACGAAAGAAAATAAAAACGAGGAATAATGAATGTTACATTTGAGATAAATACCCAAGCAGAATTGGAAAAGCTTTTTTCATTATTTAAGTCTTTCCAATTTGAAAATATCAGCGTAATTTCATCTGACTTGAAAATCAACCCTTTGATTACGAAAGGAGATAAGTCTATTGACCCAAAAGGTTTGTTCGGAATTTGGAAAGAAAACCCTCGGGATTTAGATGAAATTAGAACTCAGTCATGGAAAAGAAACTTGGAGTAATTGATGGTACTTTGCGATACTAATATCTTTATAAGTGCTTTTAATGGTAAAGAGCATACCATTGATGCAATAGGTAAAATAGGTTTTGATAACATCGTGATTTCATCAATAACATTGATGGAGCTTTATCAAGGGATGAGAAACAAAACAGAGCTTGCCCAAATGAAAAAGAAAATAAAATATTTTGATGTAATAGATATTGATTTAGAAACCTCGAAACTGGCAACTTCTCTGATTGAAAAATTCAAATTGAGTCATGGATTACAAATCCCTGATGCTATTATAGGTGCTACTTCTGTGATTCATCGAATCCCACTATTTACATATAACTTAAAAGATTTCAGCTTTATTCCCAATTTGGATTTGTATGAAGTCTAAAAGAGTTCTAAAAAAATCAAATAATGCGCAGTAAAGGACTACTTTTTGGCATTGCCACTGGTGATGCTTTAGGCGTACCTGTAGAGTTTATGAGTCGTAAACATTTACAAGCAAAACCAGTAGTGGGGATGCGTGAATATGGTACGCATCATCAACCTGCTGGTACTTGGTCAGATGACACTTCCATGTCGCTTTGTTTGGCTGAACAACTCATAGAAGGCTACGATATAGAACAATTAGCCAAGCGTTTATGTGATTGGTATCAATTCAACGTCTGGACACCCCGAGAAGTTGTTTTTGATGTTGGTATTGCTACACGAAATGCTATTGATAAAATATTAAAAGGGGTTTCTCCTTACCAATCTGGTGAATGTGATGATTATTCGAATGGCAATGGGTCATTGATGCGTATTCTGCCATTGGCTTTTTACCTAAAAAATAAGCCTATTGACCAACGTTTTTGCATGGTCAAAGAAGTATCTAGTATTACTCATGCACATGTTCGTACCATTATTGGTTGTTTTTTTGCCGTTGAATTTGTCATAAACCTATTAAAAGAAGAAAATAAGTTTGAGGCTTATTACGAAACCCAAAATACTGTTCGCGATTACTTGCATTTAATTCAAATAAAAAGCGCTGAAATTGAGCTTTATAATAGAATTTTATTTGATGATATTTTTCACCTCGCTCAAGAGGAAATTTTCTCTTCTGGATACATTCTTCATACATTAGAAGCCAGTCTCTGGACATTTCTTACGACCGACAATTTTCATGACGCTGTCCTAAAGGGTATAAATTTAGGGGGTGATACCGACACTATTGGCTCTGTAACGGGTGGAATGGCTGGTTTGTATTATGGTTTTGACCAAATTCCAGCTGAGTGGATTAATCAATTAGCGCGTAAAGAAGATATTTTAGCACTTTCAAACCGGTTTGCAATATTCGGATAAAAAGCTACTTGGTTCTGAAACCAAGTTAATGATATGACCTTACAACAACAACTTACACAAGACGCTATTGCCCTTTTAAAACAATTGATTGCTACGCAATCGTTTAGCCGTGAAGAGCAACAAACAGGTGATATTCTTGAAGAATTTTTCAGAGAAAGAAATATGCCTTTTCGTAGAAAAATTAACAACCTCTGGGCAAGGAACAAACATTTCAATCCTTCTTTACCAACGGTACTTCTCAATTCACATCACGATACCGTAAAACCTAATCCTTCTTGGACGTTAAACCCTTTTGAACCACTCGTGGTAGAGGATAAGCTATATGGTTTAGGGAGTAATGATGCAGGGGGATGTTTAGTGAGTTTATTGGCTACTTTTTGCTATTTTTATCACAGAAGTGATTTAAGTTTCAATGTCCTTTTTGTAGCATCTGCGGAGGAAGAGATTTCAGGCGTAAATGGGCTGGAGTTATTATTGAAAGAAAACGATTTGCCCGAAATATCATTCGCCATAGTAGGAGAGCCGACAGAAATGCACTTGGCAATTGCCGAAAAAGGTTTGATGGTGGTAGATTGTACTGCTCATGGAAAGGCAGGTCATGCTGCTCGTGAAGAAGGAGATAATGCCATTTACAGAGCGTTGCGTGATATTAATTGGATTCAAAATTATGAATTTCCTAAAGTATCGCCTGTATTAGGGAATATGAAAATGTCGGTTACTATTATCAATGCTGGAAAACAGCATAATGTGGTGCCTGATACTTGTACTTTTACGATTGACTGTCGGGTAACAGAGCAATATTCATTAGAAGAAACACTGGATACTATTCGCCAGCATATTGAATCAGATGCGCAGGCTCGTTCTATTCGCTTGAAACCTTCTTCTATTCCGCTTGAACACCCAATTGTGCTGGCAGGGTTAAAATTGGGGAGAAACACTTATGGCTCACCTACTACTTCCGACCAAGCAGTGTTAGACTGCCAGTCGCTGAAACTAGGCCCTGGGCATTCTGGTCGCTCGCATACTGCAGATGAATTTATCTATCTGTCAGAAATAGAGGAGGGAATAGATTTATACATTAAAATGTTGGGAGAAGTAATCATTGCTCGATAATCATAAACACTGCAAACAATGTCTCAATCATTATTACCCAATAGACTTACTGCTGCCGATGTATATCGTGGCTTTGTGATGTTTTTAATGATGGTTGAGGTATTGAGTTTTGAAAAAGTTTCGGAAGCATTACCCCAAAGTACTTTTTGGCAATTTCTGGCATTCAATCAATCGCATGTAGAATGGATAGGCTGTTCGTTACATGATTTAATTCAACCTTCTTTTTCTTTTTTAGTAGGCGTAGTCCTTCCTTATTCAGTGGCTAATCGTTTGCAACAAGAAGGAAGTTTTTCCAAGACATTTGGTCATGTATTGTGGCGTTCTTTGAAGTTGATTTTATTAGGTATTTTTCTTCGTTCTCAATGGCGAAACCAAACAAATTTCACATTTGAAGATACCCTTACTCAAATAGGCTTAGGATATTCGTTCTTGTTTCTATTGAATTTCCGCTCACAAAAGACACAGATTACAGCCTTAATTATCATCCTTTTGGGCTATTGGCTAGCTTTTGCAGTTTATCCACTGCCTGATGCTTCTTTTGATTATTCATCAGTTGGTGTGGATAAAGATTGGCCACATTTACTAAAAGGTTTTGCTGCTCATTGGAATAAAAACAGCAATTTTGCTGCACATTTTGATCAATGGTTTTTAAACCTCTTCCCCCGTGAAAATCCTTTTGTTTTCAATGGAGGAGGGTATGTTACTTTGAGTTTTATTCCTACTTTAGGCACCATGATTCTTGGACTTTTGGCTGGCAATATATTGAAATCAACTACTACGGCTAATCAAAAACTGAGAATATTTATTATGCTAGGAATAGCAGGATTAGCCTTAGGGTCATTGATTAATAGCTTAGGTATATGTCCGAATGTAAAAAGAATATGGACACCTACTTGGGTAATCTTTAGCGGAGGTTGGTGTTTTCTGTTAATGGCATTTTTTTACTGGACGATTGACGTCCTTGAAAAAAGAAACTATGCCTATTTTTTGTTAGTAATTGGCACAAATTCTATCGCTGCTTATATCATAGCACATACGGTAGATTCATATATTGCAAAATCTTTATTCATCCATCTCGGGAAAGATTATGCCATGATTTTTGGGATTCCTTATAAAACCTTGGTGCAAGGAACACTCATTTTATTGTTTGAATGGCTAATTTTGCGATGGATGTATCAAAAAAAGATATTTATTAAGGTTTAAAACGAATTATAAAAGATAAAAAATTGAGCAAACTCTGGCAAAAAGATAATGTTTCGGTAAACGAAAAAATTGAAAAATTTACCGTTGGGCGTGACCCTGAATTTGATGTACTCCTCGCTGAATTTGATGTGTTGGGGTCTTTGGCTCATACACAGATGTTAGAAAGTATTGGTTTGCTTGAAAAATCAGAACTATCTGAAATTCAGCAAGAACTAAAGGCAATTTATCAGACTATTCAAGCAGGGGATTTTATCATTGAAGAAGGTATTGAAGATGTCCATTCACAGGTAGAATTGATGCTTACGCGTAAATTGGGTGAGGCTGGCAAGAAGATACATTCGGGGCGTTCGCGCAACGACCAAGTATTGGTAGACCTAAAACTTTTCACCCGTAGTCGTTTGCAAGAAGTGGCTGAGTCGTCTAATCAATTGTTTGAATTGTTGATTTCTTTGAGTGAAAAATTCAAAGAGGTGCTATTACCGGGATACACTCACTTACAAATTGCGATGCCTTCAAGTTTCGGTTTGTGGTTTGGGGCTTATGCTGAAAGTTTGGTGGATGATATGGAAATGTTGCAAACAGCTTATCGTTTGGCCAACAAAAACCCGCTAGGTTCTGGGGCAGGCTATGGTTCGTCTTTTCCGTTGAACCGCACGATGACTACTGAATTATTAGGGTTTGACAACCTTCATTATAATGTAGTGTACGCTCAGATGTCGCGTGGTAAAACTGAATTGTTTGCTACTACAGCCATTGCTCAATTTGCCTCAACGCTTTCTAGATTGGCAATGGATATTTGCTTGTACAATTCTCAGAATTTTGGCTTTATTAAATTGCCCGATGAAATGACAACAGGTAGTTCTATCATGCCACATAAAAAGAATCCTGATGTAGCAGAATTGTTAAGAGGGAAAACCAATCGTTTGAAAGGACTTCCTAACGAAATTATGTTGGTAATGGGTAATTTACCTTCGGGGTATCATCGTGAAATGCAGATTTTGAAAGAAATATTGATGCCTGCTTTTGATGAGATACTGAATTGTTTAGACATGACTTACTTCATGCTTTCGAATATTCAAGTCAAAGAAGGTATTCTGGAAGACACCAAATATGATTTATTATTTTCGGTAGAACGAGTAAACGAGTTAGTATTGCAGGGCGTACCTTTCCGTGAGGCTTATAAAATTATCGGTAACGAAATCAATTCAAATACTTATACACCTAATCGTGATTTAAAACACAGTCACGAAGGAAGTATTGGTAACTTGTGTAATGACCAAATTACAGCCATGATGCAAGAAGTTATAGGAAGATTTGGCTTTGAAAAAGTACAAAATGCTGTAGATGATTTATTGAAATAAAGTTTTTTTCACCTCAATGAATCAAAAAAAACATTGAGGTGAAAACTAATTAAATAGTACTTACGTTAATCTGGAAATCGTAATTAACATTGGAAACAAATCAGACTCCACCCAAAAAAGACTTTCGTGCATGGCTCAAACGCATAGGTTGGGCAGGTTTTTTCTTTTTCTTAATCAAAGGATTACTTTGGTTAATTGTTCCTTACTTAATTGCTAAAGGAATTTTTAAGTGAGGCAGTTAGTGATTGAGTTGTGAGTTAGTGATTAATTTTTCTTCCAGTCTCAAAAATCCAAAATTCTTGCCTCTTTTGTCTTCCAGTCCTAAAGTCCTCAAATCCTGAAGTCTTTAAAATCTCTTGCTTCTTGCCTCTTTTGTCTTAAAGTGTTCTTCTTCAAATCCGTACACCTATTGTCCGAAATCGGACAACAACTCTCGTTATATTATTTTAAATTATTGATAATCAGTTGATTGTATTTTTGGCATAAGTTTGGTTATCCTTAAAAAGGATAGGTTAACCAACTTCAAACGTTATGTTAATCAATTACCTAAAAATATCAATCCGAAACCTCGTAAGAAACAAGGTTTATTCCTTCATCAATATTGGTGGACTTACCGTGGGTATGGCTATAGTAACAGAAATAAACTATAATAATTTAATAACATGCTCAAACACCATTTCTTAACAATTTATAGAGGATTCATGCGTGCCAAAAGCATATTTTTTATTAACTTAATTGGCCTCTCAACAGCTTTATCAAGCATTATATTAATTTACCTTTGGGTGAATCAACAATGGTCTGTTGATAAATTTCATTATAGATTTGAAAATATTTTTCAAGTAATGGAACATCAAGACCAAAACGGAAAAATAATTACATCAGGTGAGACAGCAGATTTTTTATCGCAGGCTTTGGTAAAAGAATTTCCAGAAATTGAGTATGCAACAATTGTAACACCTCCAAATTTTTTCCCCACGTTTTCATTATTTTCCGATGGAAAACCCTTAAATGGAATAGGCAAATTTGCTGACAAAGATTTTTTCAAAATATTTTCTTATAAACTGGTTTATGGGAATTCTGATCAAGTTTTAACGAATAAAAGCAATATCGTTATCTCAAAATCATTGGCTCAAAATCTTTATAAAACCAATGAGAATGCTATTGGAAAAACAATAGAATGGGAAATGATGGGGCAAAAAAATCTTGCTATCGTTTCTGGCATTTTTGATGACATACCTTTAAATGCATCCGAGAAATTCGACTTTATAATGCCTTTTGATTTCTTCAAAGATTTAATGGGAATAGAGCAACAAAAGCCAGATTGGGATTCTAAAGCACCGTTCTTAACATATATTAGAGTTAAAGACAATATTAACATTGTACATTTAGATGAAAAAATCGGCAAGTTATTACTATCAAAAAGTGCAAATTCAAAACTTAGAAAACTGTTCATTAAATCGTATTCAGATAATTATCTTTTTGGAACTTATGAAAACGGAAAGCAAGTAGGAGGAAGAATAGAATATGTGATTTTATTTATATTGATTGCCGTTTTAATTCTTGTGATTGCTTGTATAAATTTTGTGAATTTATCAACTGCACAAGCATTTAAAAAATTAAAAGGAACAGGTATAAAAAGGATTTTAGGAGCAAAATATGAAACCCTGATATATCAATACCTGGGAGAATCTTTTACTATAACTTTAATTTCTATATTTTTTGCAGTAATAATAGTAGAACAAGTTTTACCATACTTTAATGAGATTACTAGTGCAAGTGTTGAATTAAAGTTTGGCTTTGATTTGATTATTTCACTTATAATTCTTCTTATATTAACTACTCTTTTAGCAGGATTGTATCCTGCATATTTCCTCTCAAAATTTTCCCCATCAAAAGTATTAAAAGGTCAATTCAATACATCAGTTGGGCAACTTTGGGCAAGAAAAGGATTAGTAATATTTCAGTTTTCACTTTCTATGGTTTTTGTTTTTGTGGTTTTAGTTGTTTCAAAACAATTAACATATATGCAGACGAAACCTCTTGGCTATGATAAGGAAAATGTAATATTTTTTGAGATAAAAGGAAAGGTTATGGAAAATTCAGAAGCTTTTATTTCAGAATTAAAAAAAATACCTGGAGTAATAAAGGTTTCAGGAATGATGGGAAATTTAATAAATAAGATGGAAGATGGAAGAATGCCAGGTACTCATGAGTGGCAGGGAAACAAAATTCCCATGAATAATTCAGCCATAAATTATGAATTTATAGAGCTTCTGGGACTAAAAATAAAAGAAGGTCGTCCGTTTTCCAAAGAATATACAAATGATTTAAATAAAGTTATTTACAATGAAGCAGCAATAGAAGCTTTAAAAATAAAAAATCCGATTGGTAAAATTGTAAATGGAAAAGAGATATTAGGAGTTGTAAAAAACTTTCATTTTCAATCCCTTCATGAGCCGATAAAGCCTTATTGTTTTCGTTTAGAGCCTCAATCATTAAGTACTATATTTGTTAAAATTCAAGCTGGAACGGAAGTGAAAACTATTAGAAAACTGCAAGATTTTTATTCACATTTTAATCCTGAGTTTGCATTTAACTTTGAATTTCTTGATAGAGATTATCAAGAGCAATACATTGGTGAAAAAAGAGTTGCAATCCTTTCAGCATACGCAGCTTTAATGGCAATCCTAATTTCATGCCTTGGTCTATTTGGTTTAACTACATTTACTATTCAGCAACGCACCAAAGAAATAGGAATCCGTAAGGTTTTAGGAGCACCTGTACTCAATCTTTGGCAATTACTTTCAAAAGACTTAGTGGTGTTGGTGATCATTTCTTGCCTTATCGCTGTTCCAATTGCTTATTATTTTATGCACGAATGGCTACAAAAATACACCTATCGAACAGAAATTTCTTGGTGGATTTTTGTAGTAGCAGGTGCTGGAGCTTTGGTAATTACTTTATTGACGGTGAGTTATCAGGCAATAAAAGTGGCTTTGGTGAATCCTGTGAAGAGTTTGAAGACAGAATAAATAATGTTTAAATAGTTAGAAAAATGCTAAGAAATTATTTAAAATCGCCTAAAAAAGCTAACGTTAAAACAACGTTATTCTTTCAAGATTAAAGTCTCTTAAAATGAATATTCAGAATTATAAGCCTTATAAAAGGTAAGAGTTCTGGATATTTTGCCCTTTATAAAAGGCATATCAATCTCAGTTCCAACACTCCCATTTTCCCCAAATTCCTCCAGTCACCAAATCAAAAAATCTTATATTTTTTCTCTTCAAGTCCTCCAGTCCCACAATCCTAAAGTCTCGAAAAAAACTCTAGATTCTCGCTTCTTTTGTCTTCACGTCCTAAAGTCCCCAAATCCTCAAGTCCCAAAAAAAAGCTAAATCTCAAACAAACCCTTAATCGCTTCCCCAAAAGTCCCACCAGACATCATTTTACTTTGTGCTTTATCCTTCATCGTAATTTGAAATTTTCCATTAAAATGCTTTTCTATTTCTTTGATTTTCTGAGTATTGACAATGTTCGCTCTACTAATTTGTAAAAATTGAGCAGAAGGCAGTTTCTCTGCAAGGATAGAAATCGTGTAGCTCGTTAGATACTTTTGCCCGTCAAGGGTAATCAAAAAAACATATTTATCATCAGCCTCAAAATGGCTAATATCTTGTAAATCAATCAATAAAATTTTGTTGCCCGTTTTTACGGAAATTGAGCTAATAGCCTTTTTAGGCTTCATTGCCTCAATCATTTTTAGTAGATTATCATTGAATAGATTCTCTTGATTGGTAGGCTGTTCTATTTTGGCTACCGTGTTCGACTGCCAGAGCATCAATTTCTGCACAGTTTTATCCAACCTTTCATATTCGATGGGCTTCAAGAGGTAATCTATTGAGTTTTCTTCAAAAGCTTTGATAGCATATTCGTCGAAAGCCGTAGCAAAAACTACCAAAGGCATAAAAGTAAGGCGTGAAAGCATTTCAAAGCCCGTCATGACAGGCATTTCAATATCTAAAAAAATCAAATCAGGACGGAGCGTTTCTACGAGCGAAAGCCCTTCGGCTCCATTGTTTGCACGCCCTATTATCTCAAAAGTATCCTTATATTTGCCAAGCAATCTTTCGAGGCGATTGATAGCGAGTTTTTCATCGTCGATTAATATTGTTTTAAACATAGTTTTTATCACGATTTGCCAAATCGTTGATTAATTTTAATACACACGATGTAGCGAATCGTGGAGATAATAATGATAGAAATATATTCTGAGCGCTTAAAATTAATACCTTTAGATAATGATTTATTGACGCTTTGGTTTATTCAAAGTAGAGATAAGATGGTAGAAAAATTAGGTTTAAATCCATCTACATGGGAAATTAGCGATTTTGACAAAGCTGAAACTTTGGATGCTTTAGTTAATTTTTGGCTTCCGATGACGGCTGAAAATTCTGACATTTTTTTTTGGTACACCAACTGGGAAATAGTTTTAGTGGCTGAAAATATCTCTATTGGTGGTATTGGTTTTGCTGGATTTCCAGACCAAGATGGCGTAACCATGGTGGGCTATTTTATTGATGGTAAGCACCGTGAAAAAGGTTATGCTACTGAAGCCCTCAATTGTTTGATAGATTGGGCAAGCCTTGAACCATCGTTAAAAACCATCATTGCCGATACCCCATTTTTTAATTTACCTTCTCAGAACGTACTCAAAAAAGCAGGTTTCAGAGAATTTGGCATTGCCGAAGTACAGCACATCGAAAAAATGCAAGTTAAAAACTGGAAACTAAAAATCCGTTAATTATTGTATGCTTTAGGCAATAAGCTTTAGGCTGTAAGCTATTGGCGGTAAACTGTATAGTAATCTTTTGTTTTCAGTACATTGTCAAAAAAATGCTTAAATTTTTTACTAGACTACTACATAAAAAGTAAATCTTTCAAAGCTTATTGCCTACCGCCTAAAGCCTACCGCTTATTACCTACAGCCTTTTACAGGCAAAGCAATAATAACAACTTTCTCTGGTTTATTGGTCAGTTCCATCGAAGCATGTTCGCCTGAAAGCAAACGAAGTTTATCTTGGATAGATTTTAAACCATAACCAGAAAAAATATTATCTGGAAAGGGAACACCGTTATCAAAAATCTTGATAATTAAGTTGTCTTCTTCCTGCGAGACCTTAATTTTCAAGATACCTTGGCCTGCAATTTTTGAAATACCATGTTTGATGGCATTTTCTATAATAGGCTGTAACAAAAATCTCGGTATTTTGTATTTTCTAAAAGCTTCGTCTTCAAATTCAACCGAGTAAACCAATCGCTCATCAAAACGGATTTTCTCAATTTCTAGATAAGTTTTTACAATCTCTAATTCGTTTTCTAAGGTATCAAAATGTTCCTGACTTCGTCCTGTTGAATAGCGATAGAATTTTGAAAGGTTCAATACCATGTGTTCGGCTTTGTCGGGGTCATCATGAACGAGCGAAGCGATAGAGTTCAAGGAATTATACAAAAAATGAGGATTGATTTTAGCTTCCAATGCCTCTAGCTCTGCCCTGATTTTTAGGTCGTTTAATTGTAATAGCTGATATTCCTGTTCAGTCATTTTAATGAGCCTTGTGCGTTCATGGGTAAACCAATAGTAGATAATATTTGCACCAAGTATAGGCCCCAACACAAATAATAAATCATAATAATCTCTGGAATAATTAGCGGCTCTTTCAGTCGTATGATCTTCAAAAAGACCATATAGCAATGAAAAACTAAAAAACTTTAGTATTGCCGAGACTATCATACAGAGCGTTAAAATGCCATGCCTTACTAATGAAAACCTACTAAAAGAACCAAACTTGATGAATAACCAGCACAAACCAATCATCATGGTGGCATCATAGATATTGCTGTAAATTACATTAATAAAGAAATCTTTGTATTGACTTTTCCCTCGGATAATAGCGATAATAAAATAGAAATGCCCATTAAAGGCCATTACAGTAAAAAAGCCTATCAACCAGAAACGTCCCCAAAAACTTGATTTTAATTCCTTTGCCATAAAAATGAATGACGGCTTTTACACCGTCATAATTCTTGTATAATTTTATTATCTTAATTACATGCCTTCGCCATGCCCTTGATTTGTTCTACACCCCAGTTTGGACTAATAGGGCTTATTGCTTTGAAGTTAGCGAATTTTTCTAAGGCTTTTTGGATTTCAGGACAAGCATTTTTTGCTCCTCCACCAAATTGCTCTGGTGTATAAAAAATCATTTGAGCTTTCAAAGCATACGCTCTAGGGTTTTCAGGATTAATTGCTTTTGCTTTGTTAATAGCTCCTTCAAAAGCTGAACCATATTTCATAAACCTAGCTTGCCCATCCACCGAAATACGCATCATCGCTATTTGTGCTTTCAATACTTCTACTTCGTCTAAGCTTGTCACTTTTTGCTGTGCAAGTTTTTCTACAAAAGTATCGGCTTTGTCTAAGTACTTATCAATATCATCGCCCTTTTGTTGAATGGCGATAATTGTGTAGGTTAAGCAAGCATAATAATTTGGCAACCATTCTGCGGTTTCGGAACTGGCAATTCTTTCAAATTTATTAGCTACTTCTTGGAATGAGGCAACATCTTTGGCTTGTCCTAATTGTACCAAGGTTTCGCCCATGGCTTTATTAAAGCGTTCGCTATCGGTGGCTTTTGAGATAAAAACTGTTAATGCAATAATGAAAGTTAAGAATAGATTTTTCATGATAATATTCGGTTATGTTTTTGTGTGAGTATTTTCTTTTTGATGAAGCTGTTTAAACTTTCCGTTTCTGAGGTGAAAGTATTGTATTTTTGAATTGATTTTTTCAAAATTTGCGAAGCATAGCATCGCTACGTTGAGTAAATTTTGGAACAAGCTATTCAAAAAGACTTAGTTTAACCCGAAAGAGAAAGTTTAAACAGCTTCGATGTTTCAAAAGTAGGTTACGCTAGCTTTTGAATGAATGCAATTCCGATGAACTACGTATTTCAAGGGGTGAGTTATCGTTTTCTTAGCGTGAAAAATGTTTGTGTTTTATCAATTTTTACGCATATCCTCGGGCAATACTTTTTTCTTTGAAATCGTGATAAATGTACCAAGCATAATCATGCGATAGGCCGCTGGTCTTACTTCTGTGCGTGTCTTGCCATCATCCGAATAACGATAATTATACACATTGTGTGTTCCTAAAATATTATCAACCGAAAAGTAAACCACCATAAAATTGCCTTTGATGTTGGTCAAGTAATTAACCCAAATGCTGGTATTATGTACAACAGGGGTGCGGTCGGACATAAATACTGGATTGTTCGGGTTATAGTAAGGGCGACCACTCGTGAAGGAATATGTTCCCGAAACTGTCATCATAGGTTTGGCAATGTATTGCTTGTAAATAACATTTAGGTTATGGTTTGATACAAAGCTAGGTTGTGTTTCAGTAAGGTAATTGCCAGCCAAACGCTTTGAGTCGCAGTAACTATAGTTCACCCACAATTGCCCGTTCTTAAAAGATTTGTTATCACGAAAGAATACATCAAGTCCTTGAGCATCGCCAAAACCCGAATTGTCAGTTCTACCATTTGGAAAACGTTGGGGATTGGCATCAAAATAGTTTTCTTGGGCCGGATATTCACGCACTAAGTTTGAATACTTTTTATAATAAGCCTCCACCCTGAAAGTACGGTTATCTTTAATAACTTGATAGTTCAATACTGCATGAGTTGCTTTTTCATATCCTAACGTTTTGTTGTAGTAATAGTATTGAAAATCAGGCGTTTGGTAGAAACTACCTCCTGCGGCTGATATTTGTGAATAAAGCCCTGTTTTATAAGCCAAAGAAAATCTTGGCGCTACATTAAAGCTTGATGCTAAGGATGAATACTCGGCTCTAACACCAATTCTACCAGCCAATTTACGGGTTAAGTAAAACTCTGATTCAGAGAATAGTGTTTCAAAATTATCCGTCAATTTGTATTGTTTTGCATCGCTCAAAGCTTGGGCTATTGTTAAGCCATACTCAGCAATGTGTCCTTCTGTACCAAACAAAATATTTGAGCCATTATCAAATGACTTTATCGCAACAGCTCTGAATTGAGAACGCTGTTCAGTTTTTTCAAAAGCATCAGCATTTACGCTTAGGATATCTTTGTTATAAGAATAAGAAGCGCCCGATTTCAATACCCATGCTGCATTTTTGTCTAAGGCTTTTTGATAAGTACTTGTTATTAGGATGTTATCGTTTTTTATCCCAAATCGTGCAAGCGAAAGATTTTGGTCAGTATTATTGAACATCATACCAGACTCGCTTTTGGCATATACTGCATCTAGCTTAAAGGCTGCATCTGCCGACGGTTTCAAACGATAAGAGGCTGCGGCATTAATTTGTTCGGGGATTTTTACCCAATCTATATTTTGTGGATATATCTTGAATAAGGGTGTTAAATTAGTATAAGCTAGTGTTCCGCTGATTGAATGGTTGTCGGATAAATTTGTATAAGCAGTAGCAAGCTGTGCAAAATTTGCATTGACAGTATAACTTGATTCCGTCGCTAAATCGGTGGTGTTCATCAATAATACTGCTGACAAAGCCTGACCATATTGAGCAGAATATCCACCTGTTGAGAACGCTGAACCTTTGAACTGAAAAGGAGAGAAGCGTGAACGAGAGGCCACATCAGGCGAAGCAGTATTATAAGCATTTTGAACGGTTAGTCCATCAATCAAAATTTTAGATTCCTGTGCCGAACCTCCTCTAACAAACATCCCTGTCGACTCACCGTTGCGTTGTGACCCCGGAGTTAACAATGTCATGGTTTTGGTGATGTCAGCTCCGCCACCCGCAGTAGTTACAATATCCAATGGTTTTATCAATGTTGTTTTCTTTTCGTCTGATGCTTCAAAAGTGCCTGCTGTAACAGTGACAGTATTTAGTTCGTTCGCTGATTCTTTAAGTTTGAAAATAACTTCAATATTCTTCTGATCCATCAAAATACTTTTATTAAAGGTATCAAAACCTACAAAAGTACAAACGAGTATTTGTTCACCTTTTTCGGTAGAGGTAAATCTAAAGTTCCCATCCGCATCAGCAGTTGCACCATCATAAGAGCCTTTCAATGAGATGTTTGCTCCTGGTAAGCCTTTGCCTTTTTCATCAAGCACTTTGCCTGTTACCGTAGTTTGTGAAAAAACTTGCGTAGCAATAAATAAGAAATAGAGGATTAATAGATAAGTAAAGGTTTTCATCATCGTGTTGTTTAATTGACGATTCAAAACAACTTCAAAATGAATATTTATTGAATCATTTTCCGATGAAATGAGGATTCTGATGGATGAACTAAGGATTTTTAAGAGGGAATTTTAATTGAATATTCTGAAATCATCCTATTTTATTTTTTGAATGTTGGCAGGAACTAAAAGTTTCTAAAAAATAATAGTGTAGCAGTTTGGAAATCAAAACTTTAGTTGTAATTTTGAATCGTTGTACTTGTCAACTATTTATTATTACAACTAATAATATGGATATTAATCAAAACTCATTTCAATTTTTATTTGCCACCACAATCAAAGCATTGTTTAAGCAAACGGCTAAAAACTTTGAAGAAAATGGTCTGATGATTACTCCTGAACAAAATTTTATTTTGAAAATCCTCTCTCAAGAAGATTCTATTCAGTCAGACTTAGCAGATATTATGAAAAAAGATAAGTCTGCTGTCATGCGTCACATCGACCAGCTAGAAAACCTAGGCTTAGTTGTGCGTGTAAATGACTCAATCGACCGTCGTAAAAAGCATATTGTTATTACTGAAGACGGTTCTGAGATGTTGAAAAAATGCGAGGAAATTATCAATCAGAACACCCATAAGAATCTTAAAAACATTTCAGACGAAGATTTAGCCATCTTCAAAAGTGTATTAATCAAATTAAAAGAAAACGCTGAAAAGTAGTTTTTTTGCCTAAAAGGTTGATGTTGTCAATCTTTTCAAATTCAATAATAACCAAATCAACTATATTTTATGAAAACGAGAAAATTGCTCTTCTATTTATGGCTCGCCCTGAGTGGATTTTCAACGCAAGCTCAAAAGGTAATGACACTAAAAGAATGTATAGCGTTTACCTTACAAAACCATACAAGCAATAGCATTTATGAAAACGAAATAGCGATTGCCAAAGAAAAATCAAGAGAAGCCTTGGCGGGGTATTTACCACAAGTAAATACAACCATTACTTTTGATGATAACCTAAAAAGACAGGTTTCTGTGATTCCAGCAGGTGCTTTTAGTCCCACAGAAATTCGTTTACAATTTGGTAATCAATACAATACCAATGGTACGGCTCAGGTAGACCAAGTGATTTTTGATAAATCAATGTTGGTAGGTATCAAGGCTGCCGAACCCAACAATCAGGTATCGTTATTGAAAAGAGAGCAAAATCAAGATAACCTTATTTATAGCACTACAGGGGCATATTTTCAAGTATTGGTTTATGTAGAACAAGAGAAAATATTGCTTGAAAACGAAAAGAAATACCGTGAACTATTGGGAATATTGAAATTGCGATTAGACAAAGGAGTTATCAAAAAAACCGAATATGACCGCACCCAAGTAAGCTTGAATAACATCCTGTCTCAGAAATCTATTCTTCAAGCTAATAAGCAAGTGGCTATTAATAAACTGAAAAATGCTATGGGAATGCCTTTGAATGAACCCTTGAATGTTTCTGAAATAGGCAATTATGAAAGTTTTGTAGCAGTTTCAGCAGAAAATACAACCGATATTACTAATCTTTTAGATTATAGAATTCAACAAAATAATATCCTGCTCCAAGAATTTGATGTTAAACGCAAACACGCAGCATATCTGCCTACTGTAAGTGCCTATGCTCGTTATGGAGTAATGGCGTTTGGCAATGAAATCAATCAATCTTTCAAAAACTGGATAGATTTCTCAGCAATTGGCTTGAAAGTAAATGTGCCAATTTTTAGTGGTTATCGCAAGAGCAGTCAAGTGCAACAGGCTGAACTGACGCTGCAAAATGCTAGAGCTAATCTGAAAATTAATACCAATACAATGGATATGCAGTTTCAGAATGCGAATGCTCAACTACAAAAATCATCATCAGATTTAGCCACTAACCGAGAAAATTTGAATTTAGCCAAAGAGGTTTATGATAATAGCGAATTGGAGTATCAAAAGGGCGTATCAACGCTGTCAGACTTACTCAATTCAGATTATTCTTATAAAGAAGCACAGAGTAACTATGTTACATCCTTGATAAATTTCTTGAGCTCGCGTCTCGAATATGAAAAATCTAAAGGAACCTTAAAAAGCTATATTAGTCAATTTTAATTCAACCAGATATGAAAAAGTCATTCATCGTTACCCTCACAATATTTGCCTTCGCAGGCTTGATAGCCTTTACCTTATTCAGAAACAAGAAAAAAATTGAAGCTAATAAAGTAGTAGTAGATCGTTCCATTATTCCTGTTTCGGTTGCTACTGCCAAAGCTCAACTATTACCTTTTGATGGAAAGGTATCGTTACCAGCTTCGTTAGAATTGAGTAATGAAGCAACCATTGCCGTAGGCATCCAAGGCAAAATTCAGAAATTAACCATTGATATTGGTTCACGCGTTGCCAAAGGTCAGATTGTCGGTACGCTTGACAATCGTTTGAAAAGTATAACATTGAAAACTAACGAGCTAACCCTTGCTAAATTAGAAAAAGATTATGCCCGAAACAACGATTTATATAAAGGTAATGCTGGTACTGAATTGAGTGTAGTGAATGCTAAGTACGACGTTGAAAATACTCGTTTACAGATAGAACAAGTAAAACAGCAAATTGAAGACGGCAATATTATTTCGCCGATTAGTGGTGTGGTTACAGCTCGTAAATTAGTTGCTGGCGAATTTGTAAGCCCTGGTACTGTCATTGCAACTGTTACAGATGATGTACACTTGAAGACAGTAGTTTTTGTAAATGAAAAAGATGTCTATCAATTACGTTTAGGACAAACAGCAAAAGTTAGTTCGGATGTATTTCCAAATAAAAGTTTCTCAGGTCAAATAAAGTTTATTTCGCCAAAAGGTGATGAAAACCATAATTATCGTGTGGAATTACTATTGAATACCAACGTGCTCCGTGCGGGTACTTATGTAATGGTTGATTTTGATTTAGGTAGAAAAGCAACGTTACTACAAATTCCTAAGCTAGCCTTAGCAGAAGGTACAAAGAATCCTTTTGTCTATGTAGTAGAAGGCAATACGGTCGTACTCCGTAAAATTACTGTGGGCCGTGAGATAGGCGAAAACATAGAAGTGATTAGTGGCTTAGTAGCTGGCGAAGAAGTGGTTACAAGTGGACAAATCAACTTGACCAATGGCAGTAAAATTACAAAAACCACCAACCAATAATTTTAAGAAATATGTCAATTACTGAAATAGCCATAAAACGACCATTACTGATTACAGTAATTTTCGTGACGTTGATTTTATTTGGTTTTGTAAGTTATAAACAACTGAATTATAATTTATTGCCCAAGTTTGAAGCTAACGTAATCATCGTTCAAACAACGTATCGTGGTGCGTCGTCTGAAGAAGTACAAAATACAATTACGAAACCTGTAGAAGAAGCCGTTTCGGCCATAGAAGGGGTAGATAAAATTTCGTCATCATCATCTGAAGGTGTATCGTTAATCACCGTTCAATTGAAAGCGGGCATTAATACACTGAATGCCCAGAGAGATGCCGAAAGAAAGATTAATCAAATTAAATCAACGCTACCTGATGATGTAGACGACCCCGTAGTAAGTAGATTTAATACAGACGAAATTCCTGTATTGAGAATAAGTGCCTCGGCAAAAATGTCAGAACCAGCTTTGTACGACCTTATCGACCAAAAATTAAAACCAATTTTATCGAATGTGCCAGGTGTAGGAACGGTTCGATTGATTGGTGGTAATGAACGTGAAATTCAGGTTACTTTTGATAATGATAAACTGCAAGCCTACAATATCTCATCGGCACAGGCTAGTCAATTGATTGCCAATAGTAATAGCTCATACCCAGCAGGTAGTGTATTGAATAATGAAAATAGAACCTCTATACGTCTGGATGCCAAAATTGTAAAAGTAGAAGACCTTCGTGAACTAATCGTTCGCCAAAATGCTGACGGTAGCCGAGTTTTATTAAAAGACATTGCTATCATTACAGATGCACAAACAGAAACCAAAACCCTTAACCGAAATAATGGTAAGGCTGGGATAGGGATTGAGATTGTAAAACAAGCCGATGCTAATGCTGTAAACGTAAGCAAATTGGTAAAAGAAAAGTTGAAAACAATCCAAGCACAGTATGCTAGCAAGGGATTTAGCTATGATATTGCCGCCGACCAGTCTATTTATACGCTTGCTTCGGCAGATGCCGTAATACACGATTTATTTCTGGCCATTATCATCGTTGGTTTAGTAATGTTGTTCTTCTTACACAGTTTCAGAAGTTCAATATTTGTATTGATTGCCATTCCTTCGGCGATGATTCCGACGTTCATTTTGATGTACTTATTCGGATTCTCGCTCAACTTAATGAGTTTGATGGGGCTTTCCTTGGTAGTTGGTATTCTAGTAGATGATAGTATCGTGGTTTTAGAAAATATCTATCGCTACCTCGAAATGGGTAAATCTAAAATGGAAGCGGCGATTGAAGGACGAAGTGAAATTGGGTTTACTGCTATTGCCATTACATTAGTAGACGTTGTGGTATTCCTACCACTTTCAATGAGTGGAGGATTGATTGGAAATATTCTTCGTGAGTTCTCTTTGGTAGTAGTATTCTCTACTTTGATGAGTTTATTTGTTTCTTTTACGCTTACTCCTTTGTTGGCATCACGTTGGGGAAAAATAGAAATCCTCAGTGAAGATACCCTTTGGGGAAAAATAAACCTTGGTTTTGAACGCTTCCTTGATGGGCTGAAAGAAGATTATGGTACTATCCTAAGATGGACGTTAGGACACAAACGCTATGTACTTATCGGTATTATCTTGATGTTCATTGGGTCGATTGCTTTATTGGCCAAGGGCTTTATTGGGTCATCATTTGCAGGGTCTGGCGACCGTGGAGAGTTTTCAGTGCAGTTAGAAATGTCGCCACAAACACCTTTATCGCAAACCAATTTGATGGTGAAACAAGCCGAAGCCATTTTATTGAGAAAACCAGAAGTAACCAAAGTGTTCTCTAACGTTGGGACACAGACTGGAGCCGTGGGTACAGGTAGCGCTAATTCAAACATCGCGGAGCTTTCGGTTACGCTAGTAGATAAAGAACATCGTAACATTTCTACAGATGCGATGGGAATGTTGGTAAGAGATGAAATATCAAAAATACCGGGTGTAAAAGTTGTTGTTCGCCCTACTTCACTGACTGGTGGTAGCGAAGCACCTATCCAAGTAGCGATTAAAGGCACAGATATGGATAAGATTTTGGAAACAGCTAAAATTGTGAAAGAAGTCGTTCGTAAAACACCTGGTACTGACTATGTAGAATTTAGCACTAAAAGTCCTAAAACAGAGATTGCTATTAATCTTGACCGTGAAAAAATCACGAAAGCAGGTTTGACAATTCCTGAAGTAGGCTTGGCTGTGCAATTGGCTTTTAGAGGAAACGACCAAAGCAAATTCAAACAAGGAGGAGAGGAATATCCGATTAATATCTCTTTAGAGAAATCTGATAAGCGTTCTATCGAAAATGTGAGAGAATTGACGTTAAGGAATAGTCGTGGAGCAATCATTCGCTTAAAAGAAGTAGCCAATGTGAGTGAAATTGTGGGACAAGCTGTGTTAGAACGTTCAGACCGTATGAATGCTATCAAAGTAACGGCCTCAACCGTGGGACGAGCAACAGGAACTGTAGTAGCGGATATTCAAAAAACGTTGAGTACTGTAAAACTACCTGATGGTGTTATTATTGAATATCAAGGAGAAGCACAACGCCAAGCAGATGCTTTTGGTAGCTTAGGTTTAGCCATGTTATTAGGTATCTTATTGGTTTATTTAATCATGGTAGCCCTGTACGAAAGTACTATTTATCCATTTGTGGTATTGTTTTCTATTCCTGTTGCTTTGATTGGGGCATTATTGGCCTTGGCTTTGACGATGGAATCTCTGACAATTTTTGCCATCGTAGGATTGATTATGTTATTAGGGCTAGTAGCCAAAAATGGTATTTTGATTGTAGACTTTACTAATCACCTGAAAGAAAAAGGGATGTCTGTAACGGAAGCATTGATAGAAGCAGGTAAAGAACGTTTACGTCCTATTTTGATGACTACCATCGCCATGATAGCAGGGATGTTGCCTATTGCCTTAGCAAGTGGTTCAGGAGCGGAAGTGAAAAATGGGATGGCTTGGGTAATTATCGGAGGTTTAACTAGCTCGTTATTATTAACGCTGTTGTTAGTACCAAGTATGTACTTCATCATCGAAAGCTTGAAAAATAGAGTCTTGAATTGGAGAAAAAAGAAAGCAAATGCTTAGAAGTATAAAAATATAGTATTTTTCGAGCTAAAGTTTTTCTTGAAACGTTGTTAATCCTTTTTGAGCATTTGTCTTAAAAAGGATTAACGATGTTTTTATTATTTCGTATATAATATTATGCTATGACTTTTAGTTATAATATGACTTGAATAAATAGCGCCTTTTAACTACAGGTTAGGGAATGGTTTAGTATGAACTATTAGCTCGTGAGGATATATTTACAAAAATTAAAAATAATCTAACAATCTCTTTATTTTAGATGTTATATTATGAAGCTGTTTAAACTTTTCCTTTCGGATTAAACTAAGTCTTTTAGAATAGCTTGTTCCAAAATTTACTCAACGTAGCGATGCTATGCTTCGCAAATTTTGAAAAAATCAATTCAAAAATACAATACTTTCACCTCGGAA
>NZ_JAYFUL010000015.1:0-62500 GCF_034928825.1 Arcicella aquatica
GGAAACGGAAAGTTTAAACAGCTTCTATTATAAAGTTAATTAAAAATAAAATTTCGTGGTAATGAAACAAGAGGTATGAAGTGATTTTATCTGTTGAACAAAGTTATTAATCATGTAATCATTATATTGTTTAGCATACAAATGTCTAATGCTAAAAAAACAGGATAAAAAAAATCTTAAGCTTGTTACTTTCGTGCTTTGTTTTGTTTAAATATTGTGCAATACTATATTTAAGTAGTGTTATTGTCATTAATGGATAGAATTATTTAAATAATGGACTATTTTTCGAGTTATGTATTAACAATTGATAATAAATGGCAAGTTTATTGCTAATAAATAAGAAAAATATAATTCAAATTTGAATTAACAAGTTATTGTTATAAGTTTGTTATTATCATTTACTTTAGGTTTTATTTAATTCTTTCAAGTGAAGATCAATTTAGCTATTTACTTATGAAGTAAATAGTGATATCTATAAATTCAAATAGGTTTTTAGCAAGAAGAGTTATGCTCTTTAAACTCGAAACCATATTTTGGTGTGTTAGTGATACATTTTAGCGAACCTTACTAAGGTTCGCTAAATTTTTTTAGCCCAATGCTACTTTTTTCCCTCATATTTTTCTGACTTTCTTTTGCCTTTCGTAATTATTTTAATCCTTTTGTATAAATCAAAAAATATTTTACTATAGTACCTTGCATGACATAGTACCTTTTTATATCTTTGTTTAAGCTTTGATTCATAAGCTTTATACATTGAGTAATGAAACAACAGATAGTAAGCCATTTATTCAACATAAAAAGCCAGCATCAGCGTATACAACCAATAGCTTATCATTCAGGGTTGAACACTTTGAGACCAACAATATAAACAGAATATATACATATGGATTTAGAAAATGCCAAAGTGCAGATGCGGAAAGGAATTTTAGAATTTTGTATCCTGCACATCATTTCCAGAGGAGAAGTTTACGCCTCTGATATGCTTGAGGAGCTAACTTCTGCCAAAATAATGGTTGTGGAAGGAACGCTCTATCCTTTGCTTACACGGTTAAAAAACTCGGGATTGTTGGATTACAAATGGGTAGAGTCGGTATCAGGGCCTCCAAGAAAGTATTATATCCTGACAGAAACCGGAAAAACATTTCTTGTTCAGTTCGGTGACACTTGGAGCGAATTACAAGCATCTGTCAACCAAATAATTCATGATTCTTTTCATCACCATAACAAAGAATCAGAGCAGGAAGGGGTTTAAGAAGATAGTCTAAACACCAACCAGACAAAACTAATAATAGCATTTGGGTATTAACTCATATATTCATTCAAACATGAAAAAGACCATATCAATCAATATTGCAGGCATAGTTTTTCATATCGAAGAAGACGGCTTCGAGCGATTAAATGCCTATCTGAAATCTATTCAGAAATATTTTGCTTCTTATGAAGGTTCAAAAGAAATTGTTGCAGACATTGAAGCCAGAATTGCTGAAAAATTTTGGACTAAACATAAAAGTGAAGATTCACAAGTAATTACCATTGAAGACGTAGATGGCTTAATAGCCTCAATGGGTTCAGTGTCAGATTTCGCCGCCATCGAAGAAGATGAAGACTTTGCTGTAGGTGGGCAGAAAAAAGAAGAGCCTAAAGAAGAGAAAAAACAAGAGGAATATCAAGAGCGTAAAGCACATACGTATGAAAATAGTAGGTTTGCATCACATGATAGAAAACTCTACAGAGATGTCAAAAGAAAACTATTAGGTGGAGTTTGTGCAGGACTTGCTCATAATTTAGGCTTTGACCCACTTTGGATTCGCCTAACTTTTTTATTTTTCTTACTAGGCATAGGCCCGATTACAGCAGGAATATTAAGCGGCGTAACATTCGTGTTATACATCGCTTGTTGGATTGCTTTTCCTGCGAATGCAGCATTGGAAGAAGACGATAGAATCCGTAAGTTTTACCTTAACCCAGACGGCAAAGTAATGGGGGGCGTAGTAAGCGGTATAGCCTCTTATACAGGTTGGGATTTAGGTATGCTTCGTTTTGTATTTGTACTTAGTATTTTCCTTTTTGGTTCGGGCGTTGTATTATATTTAATCCTGTGGGCGATAGCACCAGAAGCTAAGTCTTTGACAGATAAAATGCAAATGTCGGGCGAACCTATTACGCTTGAAAACATCGAATCAAACATCAAAAGAACGTTGCATTCAGAAGGTAAACCTGAGGATACACTCACTAGAATCTTGTTATTACCTTTCCGTGTTATTTCGCAAGTATTCAAAGCATTGGGCCCATTCACCGTATTTTTAGCATCCATTGCTAGAATCTTTGTGGGAGGGATGATGACTTTCTCGGGAGTAATCTTTATCATAGCACTTTTCTTTTCGCTTTTTGTAGGCTTAACAGCGTTGGAAAATGCTAACGTATATATTGGTGACCATTTGCCTGTAGGTTTGATTGCCCGTGATGCTTCTCCATTATTATTTTTAGGTGGTTTCCTAACATTGGCAGTTCCTGCATTTGTAGTGGCTTGTGCTGGTATTTCATTGGTCATTCGCCGAAACCTTTTCAATGCAATCATTTGGCAAAGCTTATTAGGGGTGTTTTTGATTGGTTTGCTTAGTACAATGTACACGGGCGTAAAATATGCTAAAAACTTTGCAAAAACAGCCTCTATTGAAGAAAACGTAACGTTTAACTTCAATCAGAAAACACCTATTTTTGATATCAATTATACAGGGTTGGATCAAGACTGGGAGCCTTCTGTTGAGCTAATTGGCTATGATGGTACTGATATTAAAATTGAGAAAATTTTCAGAGCAGATGGTGCTGACAAAAAAGATGCAGAAATCAATGCAATGTCTGTTATGTATAATATCGTTCAGAAAGACTCTGTTTTGAAATTTGATGACAGATTTGAATTCAAAGATGATGCTCATTTCCGTGACCAAAGAATCAGAATGAAAGTATATATTCCTTATGGAAAAACGTTCTCGATGACTCGTGGCTTTGCAAGTTTTGTAGATAACAATTTTGATGGTGGATATTTTGACGAAAGTGCAGGAGATTTATTCAAAGGCTCAATCTGGAAGTTTACCAAAGACGGAGACCTTACTTGCGAGAACCGTTTTCCAAAAAGAAATTCAGACCATAATTCAGATGATGAGCAATATGGTTTCCCTGATGGCGTATCTATTCAGACTTTGCCACTAAAAGATTTTGAAAACATAAGAGTCAACCTGTCTGGTATATCGAATGTATTGGTAAATCAAGCAGACGAGTTTAGTGTGGAAGTAAGTAGCGCTGGGGAAAATGCCCTTGAAAAATTGAAATATACGGTGTCTGACGGTACATTGATTATTGAAGCCAAAGACGGACAAAAGCCAAGTGATATTTATGATATTCATATTAGTATGCCAAGATTAAAAGGCTTTGCTATTAAAGGTGGTGTGGGAACTAGTAAAATAAAGAATTTTGACGGAGAAGAACTTTTGGTTGACCTTGCCAATGGCGTTAAACTAAAGGTTAGCGGGAATTACAACAAATTGAAAGCTAAACTAGACAATGAATCAAAATTAGAATCATTCGATTTGGATGTTGTCAGTGCCACTTTAGAAGTAAAAGGAACAGCTTCGGCAGAAATCAATGTTCGTGAAAAACTAGATGCCAAAACTGTAGGCTTCGGTTCTATTCGTTATCGTGGCGAACCTTCAGTGAATCGTTCAGTACAAGAGGGCGGTTCTATTGAAAAAGAACAAGACTAATAATGAAGCTGTTTAAACTTTCCCTTACGGGTTAAACTAAGTCTTTTAGCATAGCTTGTTCCAAAATTTACTCAACGTAGCGATGCTATGCTTCTCAAATTTTGAAAAAATCAATTCAAAAATACAATACTTTCACCTCAGAAACTGAAAGTTTAAACAGCTTCAATAACAATTTTATCATAATACTAAACCTTTTATAAAAAAAAGAGCAAGTGTGCAACCTTTGTCGCATACATTGCATCTTAATAAAAAATAAAAACAACAAAGACATGAATACTAAAACCTACTTTCGTAACAGTTTATTATTGAGTTTTTTATTAGGAATTGCTAACGTAATGTTTGCTCAAAATACCAAAGAGTTTTCTTTGAAAGGTTTTGATAAATTAGATATGTCAAGTGCTTTTATCATTGATGTAAAGTATGGCAATGCCTACAAAGTATTAGTGGATGCTGAACGTACTGAAGACATTGAAGATTTGGAAGTTAAGGTAAGTGGCACAACGCTTATAGCCAAATACCGTAATTCAAATGGTGGTTGGAAATGGAATAATAGCCGTAAGAAAGTATCCTTCACGATTGTGATGCCCAACCTAAAACAAGTAGATTTCTCGGGTGCTACTAGATCTAAAATCTCTGGTTTCGATGATTTAGAAGATATTACATTGAAATTTTCAGGCGCCGCCACTACTGAAATTAATATCAATGCCGACAAAGTAAATTTAGATTGCTCTGGAGCATCTAGGGTAAAATTAAACGGTAAAACCTCTAAGCTTAACTTTGACCTTTCTGGTGCAAGTAATGTAGATTCATACAACTTTGTAGCAAGAGATGTAGATGCTGAAGTTTCTGGTGCGAGTTCTGCTAGAGTAAACGCTAGTAAAACATTGAATGTAGAAGCAAGTGGCGCTTCATCTGTAAGATACAAAGGACAGCCATCAGTAAGATCTGATGTGTCTGGTGCTTCATCTGTAAAGAGTGGAGAGTAAAGATAGCATGAATAAATGCTAAATGCATAAACCCCGCAAGTGTTGCAGAACTCTTGCGGGGTTTTGTGTGTTAGAAAGACAGAGAAACTTGTTCTATTAAAAGATGATAAGTATCTATGTAAAATAAATGATGTTGTTGTGTGAATTAAGGTAATGCTGTCAGCATCGCAGTTACGGACTACTCACCACTCACATTTCACAATTATTACTTATATGCAACATTACGACTTGGTTATTATTGGTGGAGGACCTATCGGTTTGGCTTGTGGATTAGAAGCCCAAATAGCTGGATTAAGCTATGTGATTTTAGAAAAAGGATGTCTGGTAAATTCGCTTTACAATTACCCTGCAAACATGACCTTTTTTAGTACTTCGGACAGACTTGAAATTGGCGATGTCCCTTTTGTTTCAAATAATGCTAAACCAACTCGTTCTGAAGCATTAGAATATTATCGCAGGGTAGCTATTCACCGAAAGTTGCATATAAAGCTTTTCGAAGGTGTTGAGCAAATTGACAAGTCGGACGAAAAAGAAGATATTATTTATACCATTAAAACTACTAAAAGCGAATATCAAGCACAGCATATTATTATTGCGACGGGTTTTTATGATATTCCATATTTGATGAATGTTCCTGGTGAAGACTTACCAAAAGTAACACACTATTATGAAGAACCGCATTTTTATGCTTTACAAAATGTAGTAGTAGTTGGTGCCAATAATTCTGCGGTTGATGCAGCCTTAGAAACTTGGCGAAAAGGAGCAAGCGTAACAATGGTTATCAGACAGGACGAAATAGGAAACAGGGTAAAATATTGGGCTAAACCAGATATTGAAAACAGAATCAAGGAAGGTTCAATCAAAGCCTATTTCAACTCAGAGGTAGCCAGTATTCGTCCACATGAAATAGATATCCAAACACCCGAAGGAATTGTTACGATAGAAAACGATTATGTCATTGCGATGACGGGTTATCAACCTAACTTAGATTTTTTACGGAAAATAGGAATTACTTTATCAAATGATGAAATCCTAAAACCTACGTATAATGATGACACACAGGAAACAAATTTACCTAATATATATCTAGCAGGGGTAATTTGCGGAGGGATGAATACGCATTCCTTATTTATTGAAAATTCAAGGATTCATGCGACTAAAATTCTACAGAAGATAACAGGAAAGGTTATTCATAATGCCAACTACTAATGACTGTTTTAATTGCTTTCTCTCGAATACACCTATAAAGAAGGTGAGAAAATAGGTTAAATCAGCAATAAATTTCATACTCATTGCCTAGAAAAGGCATTATTTATCAGCCTTTTCTAGCTTCTTTAAATTGAGTCCATAAAAAATTGTCATTCACCGACACACTTCTGTATTTGGTCGAAAATTGTCTAAATCTAAGAGAAGACCATGCAATTTTTGTGTTCTAAGAGTGTCTAATCGATAAATTTTGTGGGTTTTCCACTTATCTGAAATTCAATCCATTTGTACTTTTTTAATTCTTACAACAAATTATTTACTCCAACTTTGCTTCTGATTAAAGAAAAGAGCGAACATTTTAAAAATATATTTATGAAAAAAATATTATTATCCTTAACGTTATTTAGCCTTATATGCACCAACCTTTTTGCTCAGTTTCCAGTAGGAGGAATGGGCGGAATGGGTGGCGGACGTCCCAAAGAAGCTACTGCTATTCCGGGAACGGCTCAAGCTGCGCCAAAAGGGTCAGCAAAAATTACTGGTTATATAATCGACTCATCGGCTACTAAAGCTGTTGAATTTGCGAGTGTGGCATTATTAGCGAAAGCAACTAATAAACCTGTTGACGGGACAGTTTGTGATGAAAAAGGTAAATTTACGTTAGCAAAAGTAGCTACTGGCGATTACGTATTGGCTATTTCATTTTTGGGTTATCACTCAAAAAGAATTGATGTGAAAATTGTGAACAAAAACGATGACATCGATTTAGGTGTGATTAAATTAAGCCAAACAAGTCAGGTTTTACAAGAAGTAACCGTAGAAGGTCAGCGTTCTTTGATTGAAGACAAAGTTGACAGAATGGTTTACAATGCTGAAAAAGATGCAACCAACAAAGGTGGTGATGCAACAGATGTATTAAGAAAAGTACCTTCGTTATCAGTAGATTTGGATGGTAACGTTACGCTTCGTGGTAGCCAAAACGTAAAAGTGTTGATTAATAATAAACCTTCAACGATTGTAGCTAGTAGTATTGCAGATGCCTTGAAACAGATTCCATCAGACATGATTAAGTCGGTTGAAGTAATTACTTCGCCTTCTGCTAAGTACGATGCTGAAGGGTCATCAGGGATTATCAACATCATTACAAAAAAGAATACACTACAAGGTTTAACCCTAAACTTGGATAGCAGTGTAGGTATTCGTGGTGCTAACATGTCATTGAACGGAAACTATAGAAAAGGAAACATGGGTTTCTCTTTAGGTGGTTTTGGCCGTTCTAACTATAATGTAAATGGTGAGTTTGTTAATACACAGCTAGCTAAATCTGATGGAACAATTACGAAACAAAGTGCATCAACTAGAAATGATGGTTTGTTTGGTTCTTATCAATTTGGATGGGACTGGGATATTAATAAGTCTAACTCAATCACTGCTTCTGCTCGTTATGGTGCAAGAAATCAGAATACTTTTCAAGATGCATTATCTACAAACATTATCAGAACAAACGGAAGTAATACAACAACAGTACGTGATGTAGAAACGAAAGATAATTCTGGAACGATAGATTTAAACGTTGACTATACGCATACGTTCAAAAAGCCTCAGCAAGAGTTAAGTTTGTCAGCACAGTATAGTCGTAATGATCGTAAAAATAATTTCACGAACATTATTTATGGTTTATCTGACTCTTTAGTGCAATTAGGTAGAAACCGTATTTCGAATATCAACCCAAGTTATAACCAAGAAACTACACTTCAAGCAGATTATCAATCACCAATTGGTAAAACACAAATGATTGAATTTGGTGGAAAAGGAATTTTCAGAAAAGTAAATAGTACGTTTACTCAAGTTGGAAATAATGGAGCATTAGATTACGACCAAAACATTGCAGCATCTTATTTTTCTTATACCTTAACAACTAAGCAAAAATATAGCTTCAAAGGTGGTGTACGTTATGAACATACTGACATCAATGCGATTCAAACAACGGAAGGTGGAGCAAAGAATAATATTGATATTCCAAGCTACGGAACATTGGTACCAAGTTTCAACGTATCAAAAAGCTTGAAAGGGGGAACTACTTTGAAATTGGCTTATAACCGTCGTATTCAAAGACCATCATTACAGTTCTTAAACCCGAATCGTAATGCTTCAAACCCTTCAAACGTTACAGAAGGTAATCCAAACTTATCGCCTGAATTCACCAACAACTATGAATTTACGATAAATACATTCTTTAAAAATACGTTCTTGACAACAGCATTGTTTATGCGTAATACTACAGGTTCTATCCAAAGTATTCGTACAAATGAAGTAGATGCCCAAGGCAGACCATTCCTTTTAACTTCTTACCGTAACATTGGTAATGAAGATGCTTATGGAATGAACTTGTTTGGAAGTGTGAATATCTCTAACAAATTCCAATTAGGCGGAGGAACAGATATTTATTATGCTGTTTTGAATAACAACAACCCTGACCCACTTTTGAATGCTAAAAACCAAGGATGGGTAGCAAGCTTTAGAATGTTTGGTAGTTATAACCTTTCTAAAGGCTGGGGCTTTCAGGCGTTCTCATTCTATCGTGGTAATCAAGTACAATTACAAGGTAGCCAAGGAGGTTTCGGAATTTACAGTTTAAGTATTAAGAAAGACTTGGCAAACAAAAAAGGAAGTATCGGTTTTGGAGCTGAAAACTTCTTTACACCTAATGGTTTCAAGATTAATAATAACATAGAATCTTCGACGATTTCTCAGCAAAGTACTACTACTTTACGTAACATGAACTTTAAAATTAACTTCAGTTACCGTATTGGTAAGATGTCTTTTGATGCACCTAAAAAGAGAAAGAAATCTGTTAATAACGATGACTTGAAAGATGGTGGCGACGGTGGCGGAAACGGCGGTGGTCAGCAACAACAAGCAGCTCCAGCAACTACTGGTGGCGGTGGTGGTCGTCCAAGATAATCATAACATTTCCTACGAAAAAAAGCGACTTTGAGCAATCAGAGTCGCTTTTTTTATGCTGATTACTTTATAAGTCAACCTATTCTTTGATTTTTTTACGGAATTCACGAGGTGAAATACCCATTACTGTCGTAAATATTCTACTAAAATGGTAAGGGTCATTATAGCCAATTGTGTAAGCAATTTCCTTTACTCTTAACTTGCTGTGTTCTAATAAGCTACACGCTTGCTGTACTTTGAGAAAAGTGAAAAAGTTGATTGGAGAACTCTGTACTTTCTGTCGAAAAACTGCTGAGAAATGCGAAGCAGACATCCCCGCTACATCTGCCAGTTGTTCCAACGTGAGTGTTTCAGTCAGGTGTTTTTTCATATAAGCAATTACCTTACTGATAGGGTCAGTTTCTGTAGTATGCTGAGGGTTGGGGTTAAAAACAGAAGCTTTGAAAGTAGTTAGGAAATGGGAGAATTGAGCGTTTGCATAAACGATGTTATCATCATTGAATGACATTTCGATGTGCGAAATAATGTCATCAAATATCACTAAACGCTGATTGTTGGGAAGCAATGCTACAGGCGAATAATTTTTAGTGTTTTCAAATAAGAAGTTTATGTAATGTGCGGATAGCGTACCAACGAAATGTACCCAGTAGATTGTCCATGGATTATTAATATTGGCACCATAACTATGCGGAAGATTTGCAGGAATAATAAAAAAGTGGTCTTGATTGACAAGATACTTTTGGTTATCTATCATATACCAGCCTTCGCCCTCTAAACAATATATTAGAATATGCTGTCCACAACCATTCTTACGTTCGCAAGCATGGTTATTAGCTTTGAGATAATACCCAATGTCAGTAATATATAATGTTTCGACTAATGGGTGCTTAATGACTCTTGACAATAATTCATGGGGCATAATGTATGTACGTTGTCCTAAAAAGCCTTCTTCTCTTGTAGCCATTGAAGTATATATATAATAATATTATCTATGTTTTTCATAAAAAGAGTCATGTAAATGTAGCCTTTAAACAGGTAAGTTTGCAATTCAATAGTAGATTATTTCAAAATATCAATCGTAATTAAGGAAAGGATACGCTGTACATACTGTTTTTGTTTTTCTTTTTTTTCGTCAACATAAAGGATATTTTCCAGTACATTATCCATCTTTATAGGGCAAGCCTATAATCTACCATTGATTTAAAATAATAGTTTACAATTAAACGGGAAAAAACTCATTCAAAAGTATTTAGCACATACATAGGGTTTTTGACTGTGAACTGTTTTGATAAGTAAGGGTCACTTCATTGTAAGATTCGTAAAAATATGAATATTAGTAAATTAATCTTTATTGGTTCTATTGTCATTATTGGGGGATATTCGCTGTATTCACTGAATAAGAAAGGCAATGAGGTAGATTATAGCACACAAGTAAAACCCATTTTGAACAAGCATTGTATTGCTTGCCACGGAGGTGTAAAAAAGCAAGGAGGATTCAGTTTGCTATTTAGAGAAGAGGCTTTGGGCAAAACCGAATCAGGCAAACCTGCTATTATTCCGGGCGATGCCGAGCATTCAGAGTTTATTATCAGACTTACCCATAAAGACCCCGAAGAAAGGATGCCTTTGAAAAAAGAGCCTTTGAAGAAAGAAGAGATAGAGATATTAACAAAGTGGGTGAATCAAGGAGCAAATTGGGGCGAACATTGGGCTTTTGTAAAACCAACAATGCCTGCTGTGCCGAACAAAGGCTTTTTTGCTGGATTCTTTAGTTTGTTTGGAGATAAATGGGAGAAGAATGATATTGACTATTTTGTAAAAGATAAATTGGAGCAAGAAGGTTTAAAGCCTTCAACTAAAGCGGAAAAATCGATATTGTTAAGAAGACTTTGTCTGGATTTAACAGGCTTACCACCTACCGAAAAACAAATAGGGGCATTTATGAAGGATGATAGCGATAATGCCTATGAGAAAATGGTAGATAGTTTGCTGGCATCCTCACAATTTGGTGAACGATGGGCAGGAATGTGGCTGGATATGGCTAGGTATTCAGATACAAAAGGCTATGAAAAAGATGAAGGTAGGAATATCTGGCAATACAGAGATTACGTCATCAAGGCATTTAACCAAGATATGCCTTATACTCAGTTTATTAAAGAACAATTGGCGGGTGATTTATTGAAAAACCCAAGCGAACAGCAATATATCGCTACGGCCTTTCATCGTAATACGGTTAATAACGATGAGGGCGGTACGGACGACGAAGAGTTTAGAAATGCTACGATGGTGGATAGAGTAAACACTACTTGGGAGGTATTTCAGTCTACGACCTTTGCTTGTGTACAATGCCACTCGCATCCGTATGACCCTATTCGTCATGAAGACTATTATAAATCAATGGCGTTTTTCTACAATACTCGTGATGAAGATGTACCAGACGATTCTCCTTATCTCAGACAATTTAATAAACCAGAAGACCAACAGCGATTAACTCAATTACAAACGTGGTTGAAAACTAATTTCAGTAGTCAGCAAGAAAAAGAAATCACGCAATATTTGACTTTTCTAGAACCTAAAATTCATCCGCATGCGGGCGACCAATTTATTAATGGAGCATTGGCTGATAATAAATATTTAGGCATAAGAAATGGCGGTTCGGTAAGGTTTAAGTCTTTGCCTGTGGAGGGTAAAAGACAGCTTTTGGTAGCGTATGGAAACAAAACAGGAAGCCCAACTTTGATGGAAATTCGCTTAGGCTCACTGACAGGGAAAGTACTCACGACGATAAAATTAGACACTACGCAAAAAGGAGGGTGGACTAACTCATGGGACTATCAATTATACGATTTACCCAAAATGAGCGGGCGACAGGATTGGTACTTGACTTTCAAGAATGCAAAAGTCAAACCAGACCAAAGTACTTGTGTGATTGGAAGTTTTACCTTATTGCCTGAATTTCCGGGTAAAGGAAAACCAGAGTACAATGAAAAAAAACAATCCTTTTTGGAATTAGTAAGGGCAAATACTGAAAATACGCCCGTTATGCTTGATAATCCTCTTGAATATGCCCGACAAACGAATGTTTGGGAGCGAGGAAACTGGTTAGCAAAAACGAAAGTAGTACAACCAGATATTCCTGAAGCCTTGGGAAGATTACCGAAAGGAGCACCTAAAAATCGTTTAGGTTTAGCCATGTGGCTAGGGAGTAATGAAAATCCATTGACTGCCAGAGTGGCGGTGAATCGTTTTTGGGAGCAACTTTTTGGAACGGGCTTGGTAGAAACCCTAGAGGATTTTGGTACACAAGGATTTACGCCTACCAATGCAGGATTATTAGATTTTCTAGCGATAAAATTTATGGATGAATATCAATGGAAACCTAAAAAGCTGTTGAAGGAAATCGTCATGTCGGCAACATATCAGCAAGATTCAAAAGCTAATGATGATTTATTAGAAAAAGACCCGATGAATCGTTTGTTGGCTCGTGGGCCAAGAGTACGTTTGTCGGCCGAACAAATCAGAGACCAAGCATTGTTGGTAAGTGGTTTATTGAGCTACAAAATGTATGGTAAAAGCGTAATGCCCTATCAGCCAGATGGCATTTGGAATACGCCCTATAGTAGTATGGCTTGGAAACTAAGTGATAAGGAAGATAAATATCGACGGGCTTTATACACTTATTGGCGTCGTTCAACGCCTTATCCATCCATGATAACTTTTGATGGAGCAAACCGTGATATTTGTTTGGCTAGGAGAATCCGAACCAATACACCTTTGCAGGCACTCGTTACCTTAAATGACCCTGTTTATTTAGAATGTGCTAAAAGCTTAGCCAAGAAGATGGAAGCAAGCGGGGGAACAATTGATGAGCAAATCACGAAAACTTATCGATTAACGATGTGTAAAAACATTACAGATAAGAAATTAGCCATCTTGAAAAAGCTTTATACTAACACACTAATAACGTATCAGAAAAGTAAAAATGAGGCAGCGTTGTTATTGAATATTTGTCCAGATGATAATATCAAACCCAAAAATATTCCTGACTTAGCCGCCAAGACTTTAGTAGCAAGCACCTTGCTGAATTTGGATGAGTTTATTATGAAAGAATGATTGATGAGTGAGGAGTTTGGAATTTCGAGTGAGGAGTTTATTTATCACTGAAAATCAGCGGAAAAAATCTCTGAAATCTGCGGGTAAAAAAGACTCCTTTGGCCAATTAATATAAAGCTTATAGCAATTATGAAAAACTTACAAGAAGAACTTCTTTTTGAAACGCTTCGTCACGAAACACGTAGGCATTTCCTAAAACAATGCACTACAGGTTTAGGAATGATGGCGATGGGTTCTTTGCTACAGAGTTGTGGAGGCAATCAGCCTTCGGCTATGACGAATGTTGCTAATCCTCTATCGCCTAAAATGCCTCATTTTGCAGGGAAAGCTAAGTCTGTTATTTACTTACACATGGCGGGTGCTCCTTCGCAATTAGAGTTATTCGACTATAAGCCCGAACTAATGAAATTAGATGGACAGCTTTGTCCTCAATCATTTTTAGAAGGTAAAAAATTTGCTTTTATTCGTGGTGTACCTCAGATGATGGGGCCACAGGCGAATTTCCAACAAGTGGGACAAAGTGGAGCATGGATGTCGGATAAAATGCCACATTTGCAAACCGTGGCAGATGATATTTCTTTCTTGAAAGCCATGTACACCGACCAGTTTAATCATGCACCTGCACAGTTGCTTTTACATACAGGCTCGGCACGTTTAGGGCGACCAAGTACTGGTACATGGGCAACGTATGGATTAGGTTCTGAAAACCAGAATTTGCCGGGCTATATGGTGTTAACATCAGGAGGGAAAAATCCTGATGGTGGAAAAGCCTTATGGGGGAGTGGCTTTTTGCCTTCTGTTTATCAGGGGGTACAATGTAGAAATCAAGGGGAACCAGTTTTGTATATTTCTGACCCATCAGGCATAAATAGAGACATCCGAAAAAATACGATTGATGCTATCACTGAAATCAATAAGGAGTCATATCAAGAATTTAATGACCCTGAGACCTTAGCTAGAATTTCGCAATATGAAATGGCTTTTAAGATGCAAACAACAGTACCTGAGGTAATGGATATTTCCAAAGAACCTGCCTATATTCATGAAATGTATGGTACTGAAATGGGAAAAGAATCCTTTGCTAACAACTGTTTATTAGCCAGAAAATTAGTAGAACAAGGAGTAAGGTTTGTACAATTATTTGATTGGGGATGGGATTCGCACGGGGGAGCTTCTGAAAGCAGTGATGTCGTGAATGGCTTAACCAATAAATGTGCTACCGTCGATAAAGCCATTACGGCACTGATGCAAGATTTAAAGCAACGGGGATTATTAGATGAAACCTTGATTGTGTGGGGTGCCGAATTTGGTAGAACACCCATGCAAGAGAACCGCGAGGGCAAAGCCGCTGCTTTTAAAGGCAGAGACCACCATACTGAAGCCTTTACGGTTTGGATGGCAGGCGGAGGTATCAAAGGAGGATATTCTCATGGCGAAACCGACCCGCTTGGATATGTAGGCACGAAGGATAGAACTTCCGTTTTTGACTTGCAAGCGACCATTATGCATTGCTTAGGTTTCAATCATGAAGAATTCACTTATCCTTTTCAAGGAAGAAACTTTAGATTGACCGATACGGCAGGAAAAGTGATTAAGCCTGTGCTGTCCTGATTAAACAGGATAGCATGAATAGAGTATAATTGTGCAGTTGTATCTTACTCCTTTAAATCAAATATTTTAAACTATTATGAAAAAGATACAAATAGCCTTATTGGCTTTATTAACAAGCTTGTCAACATTTGCCCAAACGGGTTATACGCCAAGTCCCGAAAATATTAAAGCACGTGAAGAATTTGAAAAAGCACGCTTTGGGATGTTTATTCACTGGGGTTTATCTAGTGTTTTGGGTGATGGAGAGTGGGTAATGCAAATCAAAAACATTCCTGTAAAAGATTATTCTAGACTCCAAAAAACATTCAATCCTGTTGATTTTAATGCCAAAACATGGGTAGATATTGCCAAAGGTGCAGGGATGAAATATATTACCTTGATTACTCGCCACCATGATGGCTTTAGTAATTTCGATACAAAGCAGTCGAGCTGGAATATTATGAATACGCCTTATAAGCGTGATATTGTCAAGGAATTAGCAGACGAATGCCATAAGCAAGGTATTAAAATATGTTTTTATTATTCTTTGTTAGACTGGTATCGTGATGATTATCCTTATGAAACAGGAAAAACTGGAAAAGGAACAGGTCGTACTAAAAAGAGTAATTATGCCAGTTATTTGGCTTTTATGAAAAGTCAATTGACAGAGTTATTAACAAAGTATGGTGAAGTATCGGCCATCTGGTTTGATGGACACTGGGACCAGCTAGATAACGACCACGACAAAACCTTGCAATCAAAAATTGACTGGAAATACGATGAGATTTATGGCTTGATTCATAAACTTCAACCACAATGTTTGATTGGGAATAATCACCATTTGAGCCCATTACCAGGAGAAGACTTCCAAATGTTTGAACGTGACTTACCAGGAGAAAACAAAGGAGGATTGAGCGGACAAGATATTTCAGCATTGCCACTTGAAACATGCGAAACCTTGAATGGCGCGTGGGGATATAATATCAAAGATGACAATTATAAAACGCCTAAGCAATTGGTAGATTACTTGGTGCGTGCTGCTGGTTATGGAGCTAACTTTTTATTAAATGTTGGGCCAATGCCGAATGGGGAAATCCAACCTGAATTTGTAGAACGTTTGGCAAAAGTAGGAGAGTGGACTAAAGTGTATGGAGAAACCATTTATGGTTCTAAAGGAGGATTTATTCGTCCGCAGGAATGGGGCGCTGTTACCGAAAAAGGGAACAAAATCTATCTTCATTTATTGAAATACAAAGACGATAAATTTATGTTGAAAGTTCCGCAGGCTTTCAAAAGTGCTAAGTTGTTTAAAAATGGAACTCCTATAAAGTATCAGAAATTAGATAATAACTATTTTGTATTTGATATTGCATCTTTAGATAAAAGCGAGTTAGATAACGTCATTGAATTAGAAAAATAACATGAAAATAGAAAAGACAATTCCTTTGTTGAGAATCTTTGATGTTGATAAAGCACGAGAATTCTATATTGATTGGCTCGGTTTTCAAGAAGACTGGGTACATCAGTTTGAAGAAAATACGCCTTATTATATCCAGATTTCAAGAGGGGAATTGACTTTTCATCTTACTGAACATTACGGTGACTGTACCCCCGGAGGAAAAGTTTTTATTGACTGTTCTGATTTAGAAAGTTTCTTCAACGAATTACAAACCAGACCTTATAAATATTATCGCCCATCCATAGAGGAAGCTTTTTGGGGGGCAAACATCATGAGTTTAACAGACCCTTTTGGAAACCGATTACTATTTAACGAATATAAAAAAGCATAATCAATGAACGAGCATCAATCAAGACGAAACTTTCTTAAAACCAGTAGCTTAGCAGTGGGTTCTGGCTTAATAGCAAATTCAGTTTCAGCGAATAAGATTCAAAAGAACATGGAAAACGTTGTGATTGGACACAATTCACACAAGTACAAAGTAGTAGCAGGTTGGGGCGTATTGGATGCAGATAAAAACCCTGTGAACGATTGTCATGAAATGGTGGAAGATGCCAAAGGACGTTTGATTATGTGTACCAATGAAACTAAAAATAATATCTTGATTTATGATAAATCAGGAAAGCTATTAGATGCTTGGGGAACTACCTATCCGGGTGCACATGGTTTAACGATTGCTAATGAAGGCAGAGAACAGTTTTTGTTTATTTGCGATAATGCTCGTCACCAAGTAATTAAAACGGATTTGAAAGGGCGTGAAGTAATGAAGCTAGAATATCCCAAAGAAACAGGTGTTTATGAATCACCCAATCGTTTTGTACCTACCGAAACGGCTATTAACCCTGCCAATGGAGATATTTATGTAGCGGATGGGTACGGCTCGCAATACATTACTCAGTATGACATTAAAGGACGATATATTCGCCATTTTGGTGGGTATTCTAAGGAATATACTGACGAGAAATTTGATACCTGCCACGGTATTTTAGTAGATACTCGTGATAAAAAGAATCCTACGTTACTAGTTACCGACCGTGTTCATAACTGTCTGAAACGTTTTACATTAGATGGGAAATTCTTAGCCGTTTATCATCTGCCAGGTACTTTTGTGTGTCGCCCAGTATTACGTGGCGATCATATTTTTGCTGCTGCTTTCAGAAGTACTGATGGGTCTTGGAATAATTCTGGTTACATACAAGTATTGGATAAAGATATGAAAGTAGTGTCAACACCGGGTGGTTCTGAGCCTACTTACAAAGACGGTAAACTACAACGACAATACAAAGACGACCCTAATCAAGTATTTATGCATCCACATGATGTATATGTAGATTCTGATGAAAACGTATATGTACCTCAATGGAATTCTAAAAAAACGTATCCAGTTAAATTAGAAAGAATCGCTTAGGAGTTTTGAGTTTAGAGTGCAGAATGAGGAGTTTTTAACACTATTAAAAAATACTCATGGCATGGCTTTGCTGATTTTTATCAAAGTTGCCAAGTAATTAGAAGTCATGCCATGAGTGCCACAAATTTTTAAAAAAGCTGATAGCTGATTGCTCAAATCTGATTGCTGAAAACTTAAATACTCATGCCATGAGTGGCCCCTTAAAAGATTAAATGCCTAAAGCCTAGAGCCTACTGCTTAAAGCTTTTCCAAAACAATAAACAATGATTGTATTACAAACCAATGCTCCTTCTGATTGGGCAATGTTTTTTGGGCATTTTCATCCCGTAGTAGTTCACCTACCTATCGGAATGCTGATGATTGCTGCTATATTAGAACTTATTTCTCGTAAAAAAGGACTCACATCTTTACAGCCTGCTATTGCGCCTATTTTGTTTGTTGGCATGATTACGGCAGTTATATCTTGTATTTTTGGTTATTTACTTTCTTCTTCTGGTGAATACAATGAAGAAACATTGTTCCTTCATCAGTGGATGGGTATTGGCGTAGCATTGGTTGCATTAGCGGCTTGGTACATGAAAGTGAATTGGCAACAAGACCCAACCATGAAGAAAGCCTATATGCCTGCTGTTTATTTAATCGTGATTTTATTAACAGGTACGGGACATTTAGGGGGCAACATGACGCATGGGGAAGACTATCTATATGCTTATACCCCCGAACCTTTTCGTTCGATAGCAGGATTGCCACCGAGAACCAAAGGAGGAACAGGAGCTAGAAAGAAAATTGAAAATATCAATGAAGCATTGGTCTATCAAGATATTGTTGCCCCAGTGATGGAACAAAAATGTTGGTCTTGCCATAATGCCAATAAAATCAAAGGGGGATTGAGAATGGATACGCAAGCACTTTTGATAAAAGGGGGAGAAAACGGGGCAATCATCAAAGCGAATGATGCAGCCAATAGCGAATTAATCAAACGTTTGCTATTGCCCGAAGAAGACGAACACCACATGCCACCGAAAGGGAAAACACCTTTGAGCGAACAAGAAATTTCGCTTTTACATTGGTGGATTCAAAATGGAGCAGGCTTTGATAAAAAAGTAGCGCAACTAAAACCAGATGAAAAAGTAAAGCCATTCTTGGCATCTTTGAGTAGCGGAGTGGAAACCAATAATACTAGTGGTGGAGAAAGTATTTCACCTGTATTCAACGAAAAAGTATCAGCCGCTGCTGAAAGTGATATTCAGAAACTAACAGCAATGAATGTTGTAGTACTGTCGGTATCAAAAGAACAGCACTTTTTAGATGTCAACTTTGTGAATGCGCGTACTTTTGATGATTCAAAAATAAATCTTTTGACCAATCTATCTGACCAAATTATATGGTTAAAGTTGGGGAGTACAAAGATTACAGATAAATCCTTGGCTGAAATTTCTAAATTAAAACATTTAACGCGTTTACATTTAGAACACACAGCAATTACTGATGTTGGGCTAGCCCAACTAAAGGATTTGAAGTTTCTGGAATACATCAATTTATTTGATACCCAAATAAGCGATGCAGGCATCAAAGAATTGGCAAAATTGAAAAATCTAAAAAAAGTATATTGTTGGCAAACTAAAGTTACTAAGCAAGGCGTATTAGCTTTACAAAAAGCATTGCCGAATGTCGAGGTAAATATTGGGTGGGAAGATAAAATACCTACTAATGATACCAACAAAGTAAATACACAGAAGGTGGTGGCGAAATAAGATTAAGCAAAAGCTGCCTTTATAAATACGGGTTAAATACGGTACACTTTACCGTATTTAACACATTGTTCTACTTGCCAAATTTTGGGAATATTGTTATGTCAAATCCTCCTAACATAGCAATACCATGATACCACAACATATTCTACCAATCCAATTCAAATTGGGTAAAAGAGCTACTTTTTTTGCGAATGAAATTATATTTTTTGAGGGAGAAATCAATTATACACGTATTCACTTTGCCTTTGGAAAATCAAAGGTAATCGCCAAAACTCTTTCTAAAGTTGAAGGAAAAGTTAATACTGATTCATTTTTGAGAATCAACAGAAAGTATTTAGTTAACCAAAAATTCATTCGGGAGGTAGATAACTATGAGCTTATTTTGTTAGATGGCAGAACCCTTCCAATTTCACGTAGAAAGCGTTTTTTACTTGACTGATTAACTCGATTTAATGCATATTTGCGATATAACAATAACTTTGCTCATTGTTGCTTTGGTTTATTTTCCCGAAATTGTGCGTTAGAAATGTTGATTTTTACTCGTTTACGCAACTATTATATACACTTTGTGTTTATTTAAAAGTAAATGGCGTGAGCATCATTTTACTAATTTATCAGTAACCAAAATAGGACTATTTTATAGAAAGATAGTCAATCCAACAATGATACAAATCGATATTGCTGCACTTCGTGAAAATTATAGCAAAGGCAGTTTAGACGTTCAAGACGTAAGTGTTTCTCCGTTAGAACAATTTCAAAAATGGTTTCATGAGGCTATCGCCAGTAAATTGCCAGAGCCCAATGCCATGATTGTCTCAACGGTTGGCAGCGATGCTAAACCGTCAGCAAGGATTGTCTTGTTGAAAGGTATTGATACGGGTTTTACTTTTTATACAAATTACCTTAGCAAGAAAGGCACAGAATTAGCCGAAAACCCTCATGCTTGTATTACATTTTTTTGGAATGAATTAGAGCGTCAAGTACGCATTGAAGGAACTATTGAAAAAGTAAGTGCTGAAGAATCAGACGCTTATTTTCAAAGCCGTCCATTAGGAAGCCAAATAGGAGCTTGGGTTTCTAATCAGAGTATGGTGATTGAAAATAGGGAAGTGCTTGAAGAAAGAGAAAAGTATTTAAGAGAAAAGTTTGGTAATGACCCTATTCCCCGCCCTCCACATTGGGGTGGTTATCGCTTAATCCCAACTTATGTTGAATTTTGGCAAGGTCGTCCGTCAAGGCTTCACGATAGGATTGCTTATACAAAATTAGAAGAACATGTTTGGAAGATAGAACGTCTATCCCCTTAGCTTTTATTATGTCAGTGACTTTTGGGAGTCACTGACATAATTTTTATATCACTACTTCAAATGGAACAAATCAGTTACCCCAATTTTTTTGTAAGACGTATAGCCTTCGCCAAACTCTGCACCAATACTATGCCCCATTTCACGATTACGTGCTTCCACAAATTTCAAAAATGCAGGAGAAGAAAGATATGAATCAGGGTCTTTTGAGGTTGGGTCATAAAACTGACTTCTAAAAGCTCTGATTGAATCTTCTTTTTGTTGCCAGTATGCCGAAATATCTACTACAAAATCAGGGTCAATATACCTATCTTGGATATAATGATACACATTTTTAGGTCGCCAAGCTTCTTGTACTGTTCCATCGTCCTCAAACGTTTCAACCATGCGTAAGCCTGATTTAAAACATGAATCCACTGCTAGCTCACAGCCTTTAATATGGTCTGGATGGCGGTCGTTAATGGCATTGGCTAACACGATTTCAGGACGATAGCGTCTAATTACCCTGATTAGTTTCATCAGGTGTTCTTCGTCATTGACAAAGAAACCATCTCTAAAACCAAGATTTTCGCGCGCATGAACGCCTAAAATTCTGGTAGCTTCAACCGATTCAGCCAAGCGAATTTCAGGTGTTCCCCTTGTTCCTAACTCACCACGAGTAAAATCAACGATTCCAACTTTTTTGCCTTGTGCTATTTGCATACAAATCGTTCCAGCACAACCTAATTCGGCATCGTCTGGATGTGCCGCCATCACCAATATATCTAACTTCATTGTAGTATAAAATCTTATTTCTGAATTGAAAAACGTTGCAATTTAAACAGGAAATTGAGCTAAAAAACAAAAGAGCCAACAGATTTTGGTGCTGTTGGCTCTTTTTAAATATTATCACTATTAATTAATGAATTCTAAGTCTTCTTCCAATTCTTAAACTAGCAGAAATTCTCATACCATTCATTCTTGCTAATTTATCTACTGAAATTCCTGCTCTGTTAGCGATAGAATATAATGAATCACCAGAACGAACGGTTGTCCAAGCAGTTCTGCGTGTTTTTACTTTTCTAGCACTTGAACCATATTCGTTATCTAATGAAAGTCCGTAGGTATCGAATACTCTGGCAGAAATTAATACATGGTCTGAAACAGGTTCAGTTCTTTCACCAGAAAAATTAAATACATAAATCGCTGGGTTGAAAGGGTTACCTTCATAGCGAGTTTCAAAGTGCAGGTGTGAACCAGTACTTCGTCCTGTACTTCCACCTAAACCGATTTGGTCACCAGCTTTTACATAAGCGCCAGATTCAAAGTTTTTAGCAGATAAGTGACCATAAAGCGTTTCTAAGCCATTATAATGACGAACTACCAAGAATTTACCATATCCACCGCCATCATATCCTGATACTCTGACAATGCCATCAAATGCAGCATAGACAGGGTCGCCAGTTTCTAAATCTAAATCAACACCCGAGTGCATTCTTCCCCAACGAGGGCCAAAAACAGACGTTAATTTCGGTGCTGTGTTTGGTACAGACCAGTATCTTCCTTGTTCTTTATTAAATAGCTCAATATCTACTACGTCGTCAAAATCTTTTGGATTAATATCGTAAGGGTCGATATTAGTAGCATCCCAAATAGAAAAATAGGTGGCTACTGACACAAAATCATCACTACCTTCTGCTCTGGTTTCTTCTTCAATCTCAACGATTAAAGGCTCTCTTTCATCAACAGATGTTGTATCAAAAATACTAATCGAAGAATTTAGTTCTTTGGCAGGTTCAAATTTTGAGGAAGCAGTAATAGCCGACGAAGTAGCTACTGGTTCAGGAACATAGTCAGTCCTGAATTGCAGTTTGGGCAATTCATCTAAGGCTTCGTCTAAATTTTTGTTGCTTTTATCTTTTGCATTTGTTTTCACATTAATCTTAGGGTTTTTCTTAAAACTCCCAGATTCTTGTGAAAAAGAAATGAATGAAACGAGACAAAATACTAAGACTAATAATTTTTTAATTGTATTCATCTGAAATAAAATTAATAAAGAACGAAGATGCCATCAAAAGAGGCGGTTAATGTAATTCATTTTCAGCTAACCATCTTTCTGCATCTAAAGCCGCCATACAGCCAGTTCCTGCTGCTGTAATTGCTTGACGATAAATATTGTCTTGTGCATCGCCTGAAGCAAATACACCTGCAATATTAGTACGGCTCGATCCTTTTTCTGTGATAATATATCCTGCCTCATCCATATCCAAGAAACCTTTGAAAATGTCTGTGTTAGGTTTATGACCAATTGCCACAAAGAAACCTGTTACAGGTAAAACAGTGGTTTCGTTTGAAACGGTATTTTTTACTCTTACGCCTGTTACACCTCCGTCATCACCTAACACTTCATCTGTTTCTGTATTCCAGTGCATTTGAATTTTAGGGTTTGAAGTAACTCTTTTTTGCATGATTTGCGAAGCGCGTAATTCATCACGGCGTACAATCATGTGTACTTTTGAGCAAAGATTGGCTAAGTAAGTAGCTTCTTCTGCTGCTGTATCACCTCCACCAACGATTGCTACTTCCTGATTACGGAAAAAGAAACCATCACAAACAGCACAAGCTGATACTCCACGACCATTAAAAGCTTGTTCCGAAGGCAAGCCTAACCACTTGGCTGAAGCGCCCGTTGAGATGATAACGGTATCTGCTAAAATTTCGTGTGTATCGTCAATGAAAACTTTTTTTGGACTTACTGAAAAATCTACCGAAGTAGCCATTCCATAACGTACATCAGTACCAAATCTACGAGCCTGCTTTTCTAGGTCTTGCATCATTTCTGGTCCTTGAATTCCATTAGGATATCCTGGAAAATTCTCTACGTCGTTGGTTATTGTTAACTGCCCGCCTGGTTGTGGCCCTTGATACATTATCGGTGTCAATCCTGCACGTGAAGCGTAAATTGCTGCGGTGTAACCCGCTGGTCCTGAGCCTATAATAAGGCATTTGGTATGCTCTGCCATTGTTAAGTTTAATACTTTTTGTACTTAATTCTTGTAATATTTATGCTAGTTTGCTAGTAAAATGAGAACAAAAATTTATACGTAAAAATTGCAGATAAAATCCAGAATGCCAAGAAATTATTCAAAATGAAATATTGATATTGGTGTTAAGTTGTTGATTTTTAGTGATATATACTTGATTTTGAAGGGTGTAAAAATATTTGCGATGAAATATAATTTGTACAAAACCAATTTTTGTACTGAAAGGATAGTCAGAACAATTGAGATATCTTTAAAGATTTCCGTAAAATACAAAAGCGAAATTCGAGTTAAACATTGCCTTTCAAGCGTTTAACCGAACTTCGCATGCATAATTCTAAGAATTAGTAAAGAGCTTTATTTCGTTAATTCAGTAGTATAAACCACTTTGCCTTCTTCATTGATTACTTGAACAAAAAGCTTGTTCCCAGTGGCTGAAAATACCATAAAACCATAATCAGAAAGTGCTAATTTACTAATTGGCAAAGTGCCAATAGGCGTTTTTTCTGAAGCCGAACCTGATACAAAATAATGTGTTTTTCCTTCAGGTAATAAGTGTTGTAAATCGTGGTCATGTCCACACAAATAGGCATCAACCTTATGCTTATCTAATACTGATTTTAACGAAGCACGGATAGCACGTGTATCATAGCTTTCTCTTCTTTTTTCAGTAGCCGTAAAAAGAGGATGATGGCCTACCACAATTTTCCATTTAATGGAAGGAGAATTGTTTGAAAGGGTTTTCTCTAGCCAAACCTTTTGAGCCGTACTATCTTGACTAACCACTGCATTGCTGTATTCACCTTTGTAAAACTCTGGAATTAAAGGATTGGTATCAATAAAAGCTATCAATACTTGTTGGTTGGGATTGCCATCGATAGAAAACGTCTTTGAATAATAACGAGCTGGCATATTCCAACGGCGACTAATTTTTGAATAAGCTACCTGTGCATCTGGATTCGATTTATAATCATGATTCCCCAATACAGGAAACCAGTCCCACTGCAAAGAGAAATCAGTATAAATATCCTCAAAAGAATATTTCCAAAGTGGGTCAAATTCGCTTCTAACACCACTTGGATAAAAGTTGTCGCCAGTAGCAATGATAAAATCGGCTTTGATTTTTGTAGCTACTTTGCCCATTTGGCTAGCTACTGGTTTTTGATGGTCGGCGCCATTTCTACCCCAGTCGCCCATGACTAAAAAGTTCAAAGCACCTGCATGACTATTCACCTCAGTGGTTTGACCTACCGCTATTCCACTGGTAAACAATGAGCAAGCTAAACAAAAACGCTTAAAAAGATTTATTGACTTCATTCTGTAAAAATTAAAGATAAAATTCTGGATAATTTATTTGTTAAATGCCATCATTGAAGGCACTGGAAGTATAAAGACATTTAGGTGTCAAAAATAATCGTCTTTGCCATCAATCTTTGTTATGAAAGGGTTAATTAAAGCAATTGTATGAAAAATACTTTTAACTTGAAGGTTTCGTACAAATATATATTTACTTTGTGCTAAACTATGAAGATAAAAACATTTGATACAGATCAGGAAATACTTACGTCACTTTCAGAAAGTGATGCAAGGGCTTTTGATTTTTTGTACCAAAAGTTTTTCTCTAAACTCTATGCTGCTGCATACAAGCGGCTTCAAAATAGAGAATTGACCGAAGAGGTAATACAAGAATTATTTATTTCCCTGTGGGAGCGTCGCAAATTGTTGACAATCAATACAACCATTGAAGCGTACTTGTTTACTTCAGTAAAATACCTAGTGATTGCTCAATACAAGAAAAACGATTTGTTTGAAAAATATTCAAATAGCCTACAACCAGCAGATGACTATAATTTTACAGAACAAATGGTTGCCTTTGATGAATTGAACGAAGCCTATCAAAAAGCGTTACAGTCGTTGCCCGAAAGATGTAGAGAGGTGTTTTTGTTGAAAAGAACGGGGCTATCACAAAGAGAAATTTCTGAACGCCTTGACATCTCAGAAAAAACAGTTGAAAATCAAATGACCAAAGCTTTGAAAATACTAAGAGAAGTATTGAGCGATTATACGGCACTTTCTATTATATTGATACCTGCACTGCATTAATGTAAAAGTTAATTTGAAGCTGTTTAAACTTTCCCTTTCGGATTAAACTAAGTCTTTTAGAATAGCTTGTTCCAAAATTTACTCAACGTAGCGATGCTATGCTTCGCAAATTTTGAAAAAATCAATTCAAAAATACAATACTTTCACCTCAGAAACGGAAAGTTTAAACAGCTTCTTTATTAAAATGTTCTATCATCATGAGTCAATTAAATAATCCACACGACAAGTTCTTTAAAGAAACGTTCTCCAGACTAGAGATTGCCCAGAGCTTTATTGAAGAAACATTTCCCCCTGAAATTAGAGAGAGAATAAATTTGTTTAAATTAAAGAAAACAAATGCTTCTTTTACCGACGCTGATTTATCAGAGCATTTGGCAGATATTGTTTATCAAACAGAATATGCTGGGCAACAAGCTTTAGTTTCCTTGCTTTTTGAGCATAAATCTTATCCTGAAAAATATCCCCATCTACAGCTTTTGCGTTATATGAATAACGTATGGTTAGAAGAACAGAAACAAAATAAACAATTATCTGTCGTTATCTCCACGGTTATTTATCATGGTGAGGCTGTCTGGAAAAAGCTTTCGATGATTGCTTATTTTGGCAATCCTCATGAAAGCCTGCACCAGTTTATTCCTCAATTTGATTACCTCTTGTTCTCTCTTAATGAAATTCAAGATTATCAGATTGAGAATTTTAAAAATGATTTATTAAGTGTAACAACAATGTTGATGAAACACAGTAGAGACAAAGCGAATAATTTTTTGAATCTAGCTCCCTTCTTGGTTGATAAGCTAAACGCTCTGGATGCTGCCCATCAGGATGATTTTATTAAGACTACTTTTCGCTACATCGAAGGAGGTATTAACTTGACACAGAATAAATTATCGCCTATATTTACACAGGTTTCACAAAATGTAAACAATATTGCTATGACTATTGCAGATGAAATTAGAGAAGAAACTACTTTCAATAATATAAAAAGCTTGCTTCAAAATGGTGCCTCAATTGAATTAATTTCAAAATCTTTTGGCATATCTATTCAAAAGGTAGAAGAAATTATCAAGAAATTGAAAAGCTCTTCTAATTAAACAATATTGCCATGACTATTGCAGATGAAATTAGAGAAGAAGAAAGAGAAAAAACTACATTTAGTTATGTTAAGGGATTACTTCAAAATGGAGCTTCTACTGAATTAATTTCAAAATCTTTTGGACTATCTATTAAAGAAGTTGAAGAAATTATCAAAAAAATAGAAAATACTTCAAAGTAAAGGCTATTCAATTATTTCGTAAAATATATCAAAACAAGCTCGAAAGGCTTGTTTTTTGTTTTTCTGGGAACTGATGCTTTCTATTTCGTTTGTGGTAGAAAAATTATTTTAAAAAATATTTCTATTAGCATAGGGGAAAAGTACGGCTTGCTTCACTTAGTATTTGAAAGCGAAATAAAATGAAACTAAATCAAGAAATTATTGAACGTTATCTGAACAATGAAGCCTCGGAAGGAGAAATATTCTTTGTTGAAAGATGGTACGCTTCATTTGAAAATAATCCAGATGGACTAAGTGAATTAAGCCAACTAGAACGTATTGAACTTGAAAATAAGATTAAAAAATCTATTCGTGAAGAAATCAAACGTCAGGAAAGATATACTCCTCCTCGTTGGGTTTGGGCGGTGGCTAGTATGGCAGCTATGTTAGTCATTGTAGCTGGACTTTCTTTTTATTTTATTCCAAATAGCCATGAAAAAATAAGTAAAATCAAATCTGATATTCCAATTTCGGATTGGGCAAAATATGAAAACTCTTCTGCTAAAATTTTAAAGGTGGTGTTGCCAGATGGAAGTGTAGTGCTATTACAACCTAAAACCCAATTGAGTTATAATCAATCTGATCGTTTGTATAGACAGGTAAACTTAAAAGGCGAAGCTTTTTTTGATGTGAAAAGAGATGAAAGTCGCCCTTTCCTGATTTATTCAGGTAAAATGACTACCACGGTGCTAGGAACTAGTTTCAATGTAAAAGCATACCCTGCTATGGAAACTTTTGAAGTATCAGTCGTTACAGGAAAGGTATCTGTGAAAAATGAAATAGAAAAAGAAGTGATTTTATTACCTAAACAACAAGTGGTGTTGGAAACGAAAACAGATGAAATGCTGGTGAATTTGTTACCCACTGATAAAACTTTTTACTGGGAATTGTCATCCTTACAATTCGATGATGATAACATGCAAAACGTAGTAGAAAGAATTGAACAAAATTTTAATGTAAGTATCGATTTATCTCCTAAACTCCGAAACTGTCGCTTGAGCGGTAATTTTGAAAATGTACACCTCTCTACCATCCTCGAAATAATTTGTAGATCCATCGAAGCTGAGTACGTAATAGATGGACAAAATATTTCATTGAAAGGAAACGGATGCCCTTAAACTAACTATCAAACCAATATTGCTGTAGAATACTTACTGCTCTCGAATCAATTTTGAGAGAGGTGGGATAATATGTCTCAAATAAATCAAAAACAATACTAAATTTAATTAACCGATGAAAAAACTTCTAGCTACAAAGCATCTAATGCTTACGATTATGAAAATTACAATTAGTCAGTGCCTTTTCTTTGCTATTTTTTCGGTGATTGCTCTAGGCTCTCCGAGCAAAGCACAGCAGATTCTCAACAGAGAAGTATCCATGAAACTCAATAATGTGAGTTTGAAAGTGATATTGTTGGAAATAGAAAAACAATCAGGTGTACATTTTGTGTATAGCAATAATTCAATTCATCTTGATAAAGAAGTAAGTCTTGAAGTAAATCGTGAAGCCCTCAGTATCGTATTACCTAAACTTCTTTTCCCAAACCAAATTCGTTATGAGGTAATTGAAGAACAGATTATTTTGAAAAGGAATAAAGAACAATCAAACGTTTTTCCCAGTGAAAAAGAGGAGGCTATTATTGAAGAAGAAAAAGTATCAGGGAAAGTAGTTAGCGAAAAAGGAGAAGCTTTAATTGGTGTAAATATCTTAATAAAAGGAACTACAAGAGGTACCGTGAGCGACGCAGAAGGCAAATTTAGTATGGTAGCCAAAGATGGAGAAGTACTTGTATTTTCATTTATTGGATTTAAAAAACAGGAAGTAAATGTGAGCCTTAAAGACGTAATGCAGGTTGTTTTGAAAGAAGACAATGAACAATTGAGTGAAGTTGTCGTAATTGGGTCACGGTCTACAGTGGCTCGTACGAATGTCGAAAGACCAGTGCCTGTGGACGTAATCAGTGCGAAAGAATTACAGTCGACAGGACAAATGGAATTGTCTCAACAAGTACAATTCATGTCACCTTCATTCAATTCGGCCAAAAACGGTATCAATGGTGTAGCGAACTATGCCGACCCAGCATCTTTAAAAGGATTATCTCCCGACCAAATGTTGGTGCTTATTGATGGCAAAAGACATCATCAGTTTGCGGCACTCAACAATAATGTGACCGTAGGAAAAGGAACAGTGGTGACAGACTTGAACGCTGTGCCTTCGCTGGCATTGGAAAGAATGGAAATTTTACGCGATGGTGCCGCCGCTCAATATGGCTCTGATGCCATTGCGGGTATCGCCAATTTAGTATTGAAAAAATCTGTCAACAATGGTTCAGCCCAGATTCAGTATGGTGTTACCTCCAAAGGGGACGGTGGTGGATATACCGCGGCTATCAATTATGGATTCTCATTAGGGAAGAAGGCTTCGTTGAATATTACAGGAAGCTATCAAGATGTAAAAGGAACTGACCGCTCAGACCCATATAATCCACAGCCAGTAGTAGGAGGAGCTTATACTGGAATTTATACCAATGTAAAAGCAACAGATGAGGCTGCTTTGAAATCAAGAGGATACTGGGGAGATGGTACTTATGGTTCATTCCGCCCTACAGCTTACGGAAGTAATGCTATGAAATCTGGACAAGTATTTTATAACCTTGATATTCCGCTAAAAATTGACTGGACTTTATATTCTTTCGGGGGCTTTTCTCAAAAAGATGTTTTTGCACGTGCTTTTCTCCGTACCGCTTTGCCTACAAGTGCTACTTCCAATGTAGATTTATATCCCGATGGTTATGTACCAGAACTTCCAGGTACTTCGGTCGATTATTCTTCTTTTGTAGGCATTAAGCGTAAAACTTTTACAGGTTGGAACTGGGACTTTAGTACAGGCTATGGCAGAAACTACCTTGATCAATCTGCTAAAAATTCTTCAAATGCTTCTATGGGAGCATCTTCTCCAAGAGATTTTTACATCGGTAGAATTTCATTTGGTCAAAGTTTGACGGAAATAAATGCCTCAAAAACGATAATGGGCTTATGGAATACAAAATCAGTAAACTTTGCTTTTGGTACGCAATATCGTGTAGATAACTTTACGCTTAGTGCTGGTGACGAAGCATCGTATTTGATAGGGTCATTGGCTGCTTCAAAAAACAAAACGCCAGGCTCACAAGGACGGGTTGGTATCGATAAGGCTGATGTAAAAAGCGTAAACCGTTCTAATATTGGTGTTTATGCCGATGTGGAAAGTGATATCACTAATAGATTATTGGTCGCAGCAGCCTTACGCTATGAAAACTATAGTGATTTTGGTAGTAATATTTCTGGGAAATTGGCGTCAAGAATCAAAATTACAGAGGATTTATCTATCAGAGGGTCAATCAACAAAGGTTTTAGAGCGCCACTGCTTCAACAAATTGCGAATGCTGCTACGACCTCTACAGTGCAAAATGGCATAATCAGAAGTACCAAACAATTGCCTTCTGACGAACCACGATTGAAACAAATCGGGATAGAAGACCCAAAACCAGAAACTTCATGGAATTATAATTTGGGGATTACGGCAAAAGTGGGCAATAGCCTTCTGTTAACCGTTGATGCTTATCAGATTGACATAACTGATAGAATCATTATCACAGAAAACCTGAATGTTAACAACATAGCTGCCTTGAAAAACTTATTCCCTAATTTTCAAGAAATCACCTTTTTTACCAATGCTATCAATACTGGGACAAAAGGTATAGACGTAGTGGCGTCTTATAAAAATTCAATTAGCCCTAAAAGTAAATTTACGGCGAGTATTGCACTGACAGTCAACAAAACTGAAATTACTAAGATTAAAGCAACGCCTACGGCTTTACAACAAGATACTAAAGCTCCTGTAGTATTGATTGATACCGTAAGTAGAGCCTTGATTGAAACCAGCCAACCACATACTAAAGTTTTGGTATCTTTAGGCTATCAAGTAGGTAAATTGAGTGTAAATTTCAGAAGTTCATATTTTGGTGAAGTAACTGCTTGGGAAAAACCTTCGGGTCTGAACCATCGTAGCCAAACATTTGGAGGGAAAAATTTATTTGATGCCTCGGTAGTCTATAGCATTAATAAGTCTTTAAGCATTACTATTGGAGGAAACAATTTAACAAACGTTTATCCCGACAAAGTACTGAGCAATTATGCTTCTTATTCAAACGGACAAGTACCCTATACCAGAAATGCGAATCAGTTTGGATTCAATGGGGCATATTATTATGGTAGCCTATCGATTAGACTGTAAAGCATATCAATATATAAATCTCAAGGCTCACAGCTATTATTAATTACTGAGTACAACTTATAACTATTTAAAACTTGACCAATCTATTATTATTACTTATTTGCCTTGCCATTGGTGTATTCCTCAGAAAACTGAAAGGTTTTTCTGAGGATGCCCCCACGGTGTTGAATACCATTATTATTTATATTTGTTTACCTGCGTTGACTTTCCTGAATACTACTGAAATTCATTTTAGTAGGAATTTATTATTACCTGTTTTGATGCCTTATATTATTTATGTTGGGTCATTCATATTTTTTAATTTACTAGCAACATTTATAAAAATAGACGATAATACCAAAGGCGCTTTAATTCTTACCGCTGGCATTAGTAGTATTTCATTTGTAGGTTTCCCGATTTTCGAAGTGCTTTTTGGGAAAGAAGGCTTACAATATGGCATATTAATGAGCCAAGCAGGCTCTTTTGTGGTGTGTGGCACTTTAGGAATTTTTACAGCATCCTATTACTCATCTTCTGCTGATTTTTCATTTGGAAGAGTAGCCATCAATATTTTTAAATTTCCTCCATTTGTAGCTTTTTGTTTAGCATTAATACTAAACCTTACAAATTATCATTTTCCTGTATGGGGACAGCAAATTTTAGATAAACTCGGCAATCCCTTTAGTTTTTTAGCATTACTTTCTATTGGCTTACAAATTAATTTTAATAAGAGCCAATTAGACTTAAAAGCGCTCTTCTTTGGGTTGTTTTATAAATTATTTATTGCTCCATTGCTAATTTTTATCATTTATATGCTCATTTTAGGAGAATATTCAGCATTGGGAAAGCTTTGTGTAATTGGGGCTACTTTAGGGTCTATGAATACTGCTACTATCATCGCAGTAACGTATAAACTCAATCCAAGCTTAGCAACCCAAATGGTAAGTATTAGTATTCCTTTATCTTTATTGAATGTGTGTATTTGGTATGGACTAATGCTATATTTTTAACCTTTAACTATTTTGCTTTAGGCTGTAAGCCGTAGGCATTAGGCAAAATGTTCACGATAAATACATATTTATTTTTGCTTATTGCTTAAAGCCTATAGCGTCTTTCAAATACTTTATATTTTACTCAGAAAACATTGCCAAGAAACAAATGCAATTTAAGCTATTTTTTGTTAAACAATTGAGCGTCAAATAATTGAAATGATAATCACTAATCACTATTTACCAATTACTACGTAAACAATTTTAATTTCCATGAAAAAACTATTTAAAAATTTAACTTTTTGGGTACTTTCTGCCATTACAGCGGGGGTATTGTTAGGGCATTTCGCACCAGAAATAGCCTTACAGCCTATTTTAGAAAAACCGATAAAATTTAGCCTGTATTTATCTGAATTTGAGATAAAAACCAGTTTTAGTGAATTGCTAAGTAGTATTTTTATCAGCATTGTGAAAATATTTATTTGTCCTATTATTTTCATCACCATCATGCTAGGCATTATTTCGATGGGAGATTTAAAAAAGGTGGGTAAAGTAGGAGCTAAATCGTTGTTGTATTTTGAAGTTGTTACGACATTAGCACTGTTTATTGGAATAATCATGGCAAATATCATTCGCCCGGGCGATGGTGTAGTTACTTCTGAAATAAAAGGAGGCGATATTTCTAAATATACTAAATCTGCCGAATCATTCAGTTGGCTAAAGTTTTTAATGGACAATGCAACGCTTCAAGTCCTTATTTTAGCCATTTTCTTGGGGGTTGTATTAAGCAACTATTCTAAGCGAAACGAGATTGTACAATTCCTTCAACCAGTTTCTAAAAAAATATTCTGGGCCTTGCACAAAGTAATGCTTTTTGCCCCTGTAGGAGCTTTTGGAGGAATGGCTTTTACCATTGCTAAATACGGTGTTCATACACTTTTACCTTTGGGTAAACTAATGGTAACAGTATATTGCACAATGGCAATTTTCATTTTTGTAGTATTGTATTTTATTTTGAGAATGTATAAAGTAAATCTCTGGAAATTTTTAAAGTATATTCGTGAAGAGTTACTGATTGTTTTAGGAACATCTTCATCAGAAGCAGCTTTACCGTCGTTGATGGAAAAACTAGAGAAAATGGGTTGTTCAAAATCAGTAGTAGGGTTAGTAGTGCCAGCGGGATATTCATTTAATTTAGATGGTACCACCATTTATTTATCAATGGCTGTACTTTTTTTAGCACAAGTATTCAATGTTCACTTAGATTTGCAACAAATTCTAACCATTATCGGAATCTTAATGGTAACCTCAAAAGGTGCTGCTGGTGTTACGGGTAGTGGTTTTATCGTACTGGCTTCTACACTCACAGCCATTAAAGTAATACCCGTAGAGGGGCTTGCTTTGTTATTGGGTGTTGATAGATTTATGTCGGAAGCAAGAGCGATTACCAACTTTATTGGAAATGGTGTAGCTACCATCTGGTTAGCCAATAATGAAAAAGAGTTTGACCGCGAACAAATGGAAAGAGTGCTTTGAGGGCAGAGTTTTGAATTGTGAGTGAGGAGTTTTTTTATAAAACGTAGTGGCAATCCCTTGCGGTTGCCGTTGTCTGCGATTATTCTACGCTTCGGCAACCGCAAGGGATTGCCGCTACTGATTATTAATTTTAAAAGAATAAATATATAAATCGACACAACAATTACGATAAATAATTATGCAAATAATTGAAAATCAATATTTAAGAGCAAGTATTAATTCGCTAGGAGCAGAGCTAGTGAGCCTATTTAATAAAGAAAATAGTGTGGAATATATGTGGGAAGCCAACCCTACTTTTTGGGGAAAGAGTTCGCCCGTATTATTCCCTATTGTAGGAGCATTAAAGAATAATCAATACATTTATCAAGGACATACCTATACGCTTCCTCGTCATGGTTTTGCTCGTGAAAAAGTATTTAAGGTTGAAACGAAAAAAGAAGATAGTATCGTTTTCCTTTTAACGGAAGATGAAGGAACCTTGAAAATATTCCCTTTTACTTTCGAGTTTCGGTTGATTTATACATTGATAGGAAAAACGCTGTCGGTGTCGTATTCCGTGACAAATACTGGAAATGACGAAATGTATTTTTCAGTAGGCGGTCACCCAGCTTTTGCTGTACCACTTTCAGATGATACTGTTTATGAAGACTATTATTTGGCATTTAATCAAACAGAAGATTTTCCACGATGGGAATTAGCCAATGGTGGATTAATCAAAAAAGAAGCGAGTACTTTCTTAGAAAACACCAATCGTTTGCCTTTGACAAAAGAATTGTTTTATCAAGATGCCCTTGTTTTCAAACACTTAGAATCAACAGAAGTAATTTTGAAGACGGATAAAGCTCCTACACAATTGAAATTCACCTTTGAAGGATTCCCCTTTTTAGGAATTTGGGCCGCCATCAATGCCGATTTTGTTTGTATAGAGCCTTGGTGTGGCATTGCTGATAGTGAAATTCATAAGCAAGAATTACCAGAAAAGGAGGGCATCGAGAAGCTATCTTCAAAAGGGAATTTCCTTCGTACTTGGACTGTGGAGGTATTCTAAAAGCATTTTTTACGGGTATTGATACTTTGTTTTGCTGGCTTGTCAGTTGAATACAACACGATTTTCTTAGCTTATCAAAAACCATTAGCGTACTTTTGCGACAGTTTTTGAAACAAACCATTTTTTGTGACACTTCATTATGACTCAAATTTCAATTAGGAAACAAGACGCCTTAGACTATCATTCAAAAGGTCGTCCGGGTAAAATTGCAGTAATTCCCACCAAAGAAACCGAAACACAGAGAGACCTTTCATTAGCTTATTCGCCGGGCGTAGCCGAGCCATGTTTGGCGATTGCGGCCAACCGTGAAGACGTTTATAAATATACTTCTAAAGGTAATTTAGTAGCTGTAATCTCAAATGGTACAGCCGTTTTAGGATTAGGTAATATTGGAGCCGAAGCCTCTAAGCCAGTGATGGAAGGTAAAGGCGTATTATTTAAAATCTTTGCAGATATTGATGTATTTGATATAGAATTGAATACAGAAGACCCAGAAGAAATAATTAGAACTGTAAAGATTCTAGAGCCAACTTTTGGAGGAGTAAACCTTGAAGACATCAAGTCGCCAGAGTGTTTTGAAATAGAGGAAAGATTGAGAAAAGACCTTAATATTCCTATCATGCACGATGACCAACACGGCACAGCCATCATCTCGGCAGCCGCTTTGTTGAATGCTTTAGAAATAGTAGGCAAGCGCATTGAAGAATGTAAATTCACGATTTCGGGTGCTGGAGCCGCTGCTTTATCGTGTGCTAAATTATATTTAGGTTTAGGAGCAAAAGTAGAAAACATATTGATGTTTGACAAAGACGGTCTGGTATCTAAACAACGTACCGACTTAAACAAATACGTACAGCCTTTTGCTACTGAACGTACTGATATTCATAATTTGGCAGAAGCAATGGTTGGGGCAGATGTATTTCTTGGCTTATCAGTCGGTAATATCGTTTCACAACAGATGATAAAAACAATGGCAAAAGATGCTATCGTTTTTGCCATGGCTAACCCAACACCAGAGATTTCTTATGAAGAAGCAGTAGCCGCTCGTGAGGATATTATCATGGCGACTGGTCGTTCAGATTATCCTAACCAAGTGAATAATGTACTGGGTTTCCCTTATATTTTCAGAGGTGCTTTGGATGTAAGAGCAACGGAAATTGACGAAACAATGAAATTGGCTGCTGCTAAAGCATTGGCTGAATTAGCCAAAAAGCCAGTGCCAGATATTGTAAACCTAGCTTACAACGAAAAGAACTTATCTTTTGGTAGAAATTATATCATTCCTAAACCTGTTGACCCACGACTGATTACTACGGTAGCACCAGCAGTAGCCAGAGCGGCGATGGAAGCGGGATTAGCACAAAAGCCGATTCTAGACTGGGATGCTTATGAATTAGAATTGAGTAAGCGTTTGGGCTTAGATAACCAATTGATGAAATACATTTTCAACAAAGCAAAACGCTCGCCTAAGCGTGTCGTATTTGCTGATGCTGAAAACTTGAAGGTATTAAAATCTGTACAACAATCGAAAGACGAAGGTATTTGCGTACCGATATTGTTGGGCGATAAGACTAAAATTAGAAGAATTATTCAAGAGAATAACCTAGATTTAAGCGAAGTACAAATCATCGATACACGTGCCCCAGAAACGATTGAAAGATTAAAAGAATATGGCGATATATTCTTTAATAAAAGAAAACGCAAAGGCTATAACCAATACGAAGCCCATAAACAGATGCAAGTACGCAGTTACTTTGCCTCGATGATGGTAGAAACTGGTGATGCCGACTGTGTGATTTCGGGTCTTACGCGTAACTATCCAGATGCTATTCGTCCTGCTTTACAAATTATTGGTCGTGAAGATGGCGTGAAGAAAGTAGCAGGTATGTATATCCTTCTTACTAAAAAAGGCCCAGTGTTTTTCTCGGATACTACGGTAAACTTCAACCCAACAGTAGAAGACATCGTAGAAATCACCGAACTAACAGCCAAGGCAGTAGAGCGTTTTAACTTAAAACCAAGAATCGCTTTATTGACTTATTCAAACTTTGGAACTGCCAATGGTGATGATGCTGTAAAAATGCGTGAAGCAACCGCTATTTTACAAAAGAAACACCCAGAGATGATTGTAGAAGGAGAGATGCAAGCGCACTTGGCTTTTGATAATGAATTGATTAAGGAAAACTATCCGTTCTCTAAATTAGCAGATGAAGGAGCCAATACTTTAATCTTCCCGAATCTATCGGCAGCGAATATTGCTTATAACTTATTAAAAGAAACTAGTGATATAGAATATATCGGACCAATCCTTTTGGGGCTTCGTAAGCCTGTTCACGTACTTCAATTAGGGTCATCTGTGAGAGAGATTGTCAACATGGTAGCTATTGCTGTTGTGGAAGCACAAGGAAAGTAATTTTTGAAAGTACAACTGATGGCATGACCTCAAGTCATGCCATCAGTAAAAATACTAATATTGATTACTAGCGATTGTTAATCGCTTTTGTATCTTTTCTCTTAATAATTTAGGCTCTAATACTTCCATTCCATCCCCAAAGCCTAATATTTCTCTTTCAAGTTCAAAATTAAGCTGAACTTTTATTTCGATAATGATTCCTTTATGGTTTCTTTCTATCACCTGCTGTGAATGATGAAGCGGTTTAGTTTCTACATAAGGAGCATGAAGATTTGATACCTGAATACGTACTCGACTGTTTCTAATATTGTGGCTAACTGTTGCACCAATCACATGATAATAATACAATTCTGGGCTATACCTTAGGTTTTCTATATAAGGAAACGCTGTATCAACTTGTAAATCTAAGATTCTATCAAGGGCCAAATTGGTAATAATGTCTTTATCATGTTTAACACCTACTGCAAACCACCTATTTTTATATTCCTTCAACCACCATACATGGAAATGAAATTGGTTCGCATCTCTAGCTTTAAAAGATTTGTAATTGATATATATCGTCTTTTTCTGGAGGATAGCTTGATAAATAGTATCTAAGTAACCCAGCCCACGCAAATTCTCATTCTTCTCAAAGTCAATTACCGACGCTCTTTTTTCTTTATTACTATAAATATGTTCTTCAAGCTTATTGACTACTTCACTTAGTTGATCGAAATGAGAAAAACCTTTAAATTGTTTTAGCATATCAAGGGCTTCATTCATCCTTGATATATCCGCACTTGTCAGAGGTGTTTTGGTAATACTAAAATTAGGGTCTTCATAAGTATAATACTTTTTATCAATCACGACAATCGGTGCTTCATAGCCCAATTTTTCGCTCCTCATCATTTGAATGTCAGCTTGGATACTTCTCCGACTAATTCCTTTGTCGATGCCCTCATATTCATAAAGGGCTTCGGATACACTTTCAATTAAATCTTCGAGTGTCCATTTTCGTTGACGATTCTGCAAACAGGTATCAATGGTTTTATAACGGATTAAGGCATTTCTATTAGTAGGCATATCAACTGAGTTTTGAATGTTGAATTGTGAGTGAGGAGTTGTCTTTGTTTGAAGACAACTTATTTTAGGCAAAGAAAAAATATTTTACTAAAAATAGAAAATAAATTTTACTACGCAAAAAGACTGCGTTGTGGTCTTGCAACTTTGTAGTGTCAATAATGAAAACAGCCTATAAGTATGAAATTTAACTGGTTTAAGAATGCTGGTACGCTCTATAAAAACTATCAAGGAGCACCAGCTTATAAAGTAAGTCCTGAAATGGAATTGTATTCTGCCTCAGTGACAAGTATGATAGAAGCTACCACTTATGAAGATGAGGATAGTAGACAAAAAAGAATTAAGGAATTGATGACTAAAGTCAGTCCCGAGTTTGTGGCAAAGCTTGCAGTGTATGTACGTCAGCAAATGTATTTACGAACAGTGCCTGTGTTACTCTCTGTTGAATTAGCAAAAATTAATCAAGGAAATAGTTTAGTTAGAAAAACCATCGAACATATCGTTGTCAGACCAGACGAAATATTGGAAGTATTAGCTTATTATCAAAAAAGCAATGTTCGTACTGGTACAAAACAACTCAATAGATTATCTAAACAAATTCAGAAAGGTTTAGCCAATGCGTTTAATAATTTCGACGAATATCAATTTGCAAAGTATAATCAGGCTAATGGAATTAAGTTGAGAGATGCTTTATTTTTAGTACATCCTAAACCAAAAGATGAGACTCAACAAGGAATATTTGATAAAATCGCTCAGAATAATTTAGCTATTCCGTACACATGGGAAACAGAACTTTCAGCTTTAGGGCAGAAGTCTTTTAATAATAAGAATGAAAGAAAAGTCGCCTTTAAACATAAATGGCAAGAACTAATTGATTCTCAGAAAGTAGGCTATATGGCTTTGATGCGTAATCTAAGAAACATACTTGAAGCTGATGTAGAAGAAATATACTTACAAAAAGTATGTACTTATTTATCAGATAGCCGAGCGGTAGCTAATTCAAAACAATTGCCATTTAGGTTTTTAGCAGCGTATAGAGAATTATCTAAAGTTAATCATGGCAATGTTCCATTAATTCTGAATGCTTTAGAGCAAGCTATCAAATACAGTGTAACTAATTTGAAAGGATTTGATAATCATGTGAAAGTGGTCATTGCTTGCGATGTTTCAGGCTCTATGCAGAAAAGTATTTCTCCTAAAAGTAAGGTTTTATTGTATGATATAGGTTTACTCTTAGGGATGATTTTGCAACCAAAATGTAAAAATATAGTAACAGGTATATTTGGTGATACTTGGAAAGTAATACAATTACCAACCCAAGGAATTTTGGCAAATGTTGATGCTTTTTATCGACGAGAAGGGGAAGTAGGCTATTCAACAAATGGCTATTTGGTCATCCAAGATTTGATTAAACGAAGATACATCGCTGATAAAATAATGATGTTTACTGATATGCAATTGTGGGATACAAAGGGCGAGAATTCTATGTCAAACTGTTGGAGACTTTACAAAAAGATAGCTCCAAATGCTAAATTATATTTATTTGATTTGGCTGGGTATGGTCAAGCACCCATCAATGTGCAAAGAGGTGATGTATTTTTAATGGCAGGTTGGTCAGATAAAATTTTTGATGTATTATCTGCTCTTGAATCTGGGGAATCAGCTTTATCGATGATAGAGAAAATAGCGCTTTAAGATATTTACAAGATGCCGTAGATGCTGAGTTACTTCGTAGCTCTGTTAACTATTAGGGAAGAAAATCCCTGCACTCAGCATAAATTTTGCTCTTGTAAAAAATACCTATAATGGTTAAATGTTATTTAGTATATAAAGACTTGAACTAAGAGTTTTGAATGCTAAATCATTTAATGAAAGATTAACACCTATATTTTGATAATAACATTAAGTGCCGTAAAAAAGAGATACTTCGGATTGGTGATTAGGTCGTGAGTTCGAGTCTCACTGTCTTTTAAATTTTAAAAGATGTAGCTCAGTTGGTAGAGCAAATTTTTCTCTTTTTGTTTTTTTGCCTTAATGTTTTGCTTATTAACTATTTTAAAAAATATCAATCAATGAACATTTTACTAGAAGAAACAATCGTCCAAGAAGATTTGAAAGCCTTGGGCGTACAATCAGAAGAAGCTTTAGCCAAGTTTTCAAGAGTAGCTAGTGGCTTAATCAATCATGGCGTATATCCCAAAGCACAAGTGCTATTGATGTTTGCCCAAATGATAGAATCACCCAAAAAATTTTCGTTTTCTAAAAATAAGCTGACTAACCTAGCACTTTATACTAAACACCTAAAGGAAATAGGTCAGGAAATCATATTGAGTGATTATGGTAAATCATTAATCGAAGCAGAGAATGCTAAACCTAAATTTGAATTGACTAAAATAGGTCGTCAAGCCAATGTAGATATTGATTTGAGGGAAGAAGCTTTAGCATATAAAATTTATGGTGCTGCTCAAATTGAACAAGGTGCATTAGACCAAATGCAAACTGCTATGAAGTTGCCAATTTCGGTAGCAGGGGCTTTAATGCCTGATGCCCATCAAGGGTATGGTTTGCCTATTGGAGGTGTATTGACCACAACTGCCAATACCATTATTCCTTATGCAGTTGGGGTTGATATTGCTTGCCGAATGTGCATGAGTATTTTTGATTTGCCAGCCAACATGATTCAAAAAGAAGATAAATTGTTGAAAAAAGTATTGACTGAAAACACATTCTTCGGAATAGGTGGGGAATCTGGAAAGAAATTTGACGACTCACTTTTTGACCGTTCAGAATGGGGAGCAATCAAAATTACCCGTGATTTAAAGGATAAAGCCTACCGACAATTGGGTACTTCTGGTACTGGAAATCACTTTGTAGAATGGGGTGTTTTAGAGATTTTGGCAGAAGACGATTTAATGAATCTGCCTAAAGGTTCGTACTTAACCTTGCTTTCGCATTCTGGTTCACGTGGTTTAGGAGGGAATATTGCGAATCATTATTCAAAAATTGCCATGGATAAAACTCGTTTGCCTAAAGAAGCCAAGCATTTGGCTTGGTTGGATATGAATACCGACGAAGGACAAGAATATTGGTTAGCAATGAATTTAGCGGGAGATTACGCCTCGGCGAATCACCATGAAATTCATGATAAAATTGCGAGAGCCATGAATCAAACGCCTTTAAAACGCATTGAAAACCACCATAATTTTGCTTGGAAGGAACAACTAGGAGATGGTACTGAGGTGATGGTTCATCGAAAAGGAGCAACGCCAGCAGGAGCTAACGATTTAGGCATTATTCCTGCTTCGATGACACAGCCAGGGTTTGTAATTCGTGGCAAAGGCATTGATGCAGGCATTAATTCGGCTGCACACGGTGCAGGACGAAGGATGTCGCGTACCAAAGCATTACGAATGATTACCAAAAGCGACCTAAGAGAAGCCCTTGATAAAGCAGGTGTACAACTGATTGGCGCAGATTTAGATGAAGCTCCACAAGCTTATAAAGACATCAATAAAGTAATGGCGTCGCAGGAAGAATTAGTACATGTATTAGCCAGATTTTCTCCTAAAATTGTAAGAATGGCAGATGGGAGAGAGAAAGCAGAGGATTAATCAAACGCTTGGTGGGAGGTTCTTATCAAGCGTTTTTGTTACCGCTTTTCTACTTGCATTGAGAGGTAAATAGAAGGTTTGATAAAATTGGATTTTAATCAAGCAAGAAGATGCTTGAACGTTCAGAGAACGTTTTTATCATTCATTCGATTTGACCTTCGGAACAAATCGAATAGCGTAGTGTCCTGTTTCTGATGTTATAGCCATTTTTTTGAATTTTGGGAAAGTGAGAAATTACCAATAAGGTGGCTTAGAGCAATCAGCTCTGATCTCTATAATAGCATTCATCTGCCTATCTATCAGCTAATTAAAATGGAACCGATAACTATAAACATATTTTATTAAACGATAATTTTTTCAAAACAAACAAGCGATTAATTAGGTTTTAAAGGCTATTTGAAGGGAATATGATAAAAAATAAACATTTAACCCGTCTTTAAATTTTTGAATTTTAAAATACAGACATGAGTTTGCAAAGAAAAAATAAAGTAGTACTTTAGAAAAATAGAAATTAGGTATGAACAATATAAAAAATACTATCAAACTTTCGCTTATTAGCGAGTTGTGCGATATTATTTTGAGCAACCTTCATTAGTAACAAAAAACCAAAAATATGGGACGTCTCTATTACGAAAAAAAATATGATCCGACACAACCAAAAGCATTTGCTGGGGAAGGACAAGGCTTCAGTGACCACCTTGATAAGGTTGCTCGATTAATACCAAGCGAAATTATTGCAGGGTATCTAACAATGATTGGATTTGTTGGTTCTGTAAAAAATATTCAAGTTCAAAATGTGATTGCTTGGATTGTTTTTGCTATTGGACTTATTCTGACACCAATATACCTAAACAATGTTGCTGAAGCAGACAAACCAAAACGTAATCACTTGATTCTATCAACGGTTGCGTTTATTGTTTGGGCTTATGTTACCACAGGAAAACAATTACTACAGACAATATCGCCAGATATATTTGACCAAGCTGTAGCTTCAATTGTACTCGTTGCTTTTAGCTTAATTAGTGCTGCCATACCCTTAAATAAATAGTTATGCAATTCTTTTTAGACTTTATTAGAGAAAATCAAAAATTAAATAGCCTTTTTAATACTGTAGCCGAATATCAAGGACATCAGGGAACAGTAATTCGTTTTTCCGACAATTTTTTATCTCTCTATTCAATCACAAAAAAAATTCCCCCGAATGATATTCCGCATATCTTCTATACCTACGAAAGATTTTTTAGATATGGCTATGATTTTCCATTCATGTTTGATATGCCTTTTTGGGGAAGTACAGAGTTTACAGACTCATCGCAAATTGGCTTTTCTGAAATTAATAATTTCAGAAAATTAATTCCAGAAAATATTGAAAGAGCGTTTTTTAGCCCATTCGAGGTAATCATTAGTGTATTCAATGACGCAAGGATTGAACTGTTTGAAGAGCTTGTAGGCGAATATCGTAATGATGAAAATTTTAGAGTATTAATTGAAAGAAGGAGTAGAAATACATTTTTAAACTCTCAAAGCAAACATATTCCTCTAGTCGGAGGTATTAGCATCAGCGAGGATAATGAAAAGAGATATGGAACGTTAGGCGGGTTCTTAAAAGACAAAGACGGAAATGTATTTGGCGTAACGTGTTCTCATGTTGCTTCGTTGCAAAATCAATCAGTTTTTCAACCTGCAAAATATGATTCCAAAAGTAATAACAGAGACATTGGTAAGGTATTGCTTTCAAGCAATTTGAACTTTTGCGACCCTCAAGCACCTTGTAGTCCAGATAGCAGTAAAGGCAATATGGATGTAACGCTAATTCAAGTAAAAAAAGATGAACTTTGCGAATTTGCTGTTCATGAACTCGGCAAAATAAATAAGCTAAAGGAATTTAAGGACATAAATCAAGGGATGAAAGTTGAGTTTAATGGACGGACCACTAATGAAAGAAAGCAACTAACAGTTGGCGGATTGTGTGTTTCATATAAAATAGCATATGAACAAGGCTCTGTTTCTAAATATGCTTGCTTTACTAATCTGATTGAGTTGAGGAGCATTCCAATTAAACTTTTGGGTACAAATTATTATATTCAAGATTCACCTGTTAGAGCTGGTGATTCAGGTGCTTGGATATGTTCAAACGATTCACAGGGATATTCATGGTGTGGGATGCTTATAAGTGGTGACGCAGACAGAGGTTATTTTTTATCATCAGAACACATTGTAAAATGGCTCGACAATTCGGGATACGCATTCGATATATAACATCGCACAACATGGGGAAAACTTATGAAACCAGATTTTCCGCCGTTGATTTCTATGATAAAAACAAGGAAAAATTAACGGAATTTTCATATTTTTTCTTTCTTTGTACAACTGATATTACACGGTGGATTAATTTGTTTTTAACCGCATTTAAAATTGACAATTTTGATTTGCCTTTTGCTAATTTTTTTTCGTAATATTCTTTGAGCTGTTTATCATATTTGACTGCTGATAAAGCTGCCATTTGTAAGACAGATTTGAGTTTCATATTGGCTAATTTAGACACTTTTGTTTTGCCCCTTAAACTGGTCGTAGGTTGTTTCCTACGACTCAAAATGTTAAAGAGCGTCACGCTCGCACAATGTATGAGGGATAAATATTTATTTTGCCTTGAAACAATTTAATATTTACAATAAGCCCTTTCAAGCGTGACGCTCTTCATTGTTTTAGGTCTTAGGAAAAACCTAAGACCAGTTTGATTTGCCCTTCGGAACAAATGAAAGAGCATGAAAACGTATTAAGTCAAAAATTCTTTCGGTGATTTTCCAGTAAATTTCTTAAAGGAACGATTGAAAGTGGCTTTTGAATTAAAACCACAGTCAAAGGCTATACCCAAAAGAGTAATATTTTTATTTTCAGGCAACAGGACTCTTTTTTGAAACTCTTTTACTCTGTATTCATTCACAAAATCATTGAAATTCTTTCCAAAGGCATTATTCACTACACCCGAAAGCACAGAGATATTAGTTTTAAGTCGAATGGCAATATCAGAAAGCGTGAGTTCAGGCTGTAAATACAGTTGATCATCATGCATTAATGTTAATATTTTTGTTTTCCATTGGCTTAACTCATCTTCATCAAATTTCTCTTTTTGTGGATTTTCCAATATTGTGTTCTCTGCTTCTTTGAAGACTAAATTTTTGGTTGGTTGAGCTTGTGCATAACCCGTAATTGAAATGTAATATATCAATATCACACCTATTAAATTATCCCACCAATCCTGCTGAAAATCTAATTTGAAATTACTAATCACTACCAATTTAATCAATGACACTACCCAATCTAAGAGTAGTACAATCAATAGATTACGAAACCATTTAAAACTAACAGCCTCTATATCTGAAAACTGGGTTTTTGTCCACAATCTATACTGATTGTAAAGTTTAAATGCTCTATACACATAATAAGCAGTCAGCATAATGCTTATCAGTAGTTCAAGATGACCGATTCCCCAAGCACTGTGATAATTTTTCTCAAAATACTGAACAAAATCTTTCCCCATTGAAAAAATCACGATACGATATAAGGTATCTATCAAGAAGGGTAAGAAATGAAAAACATCCTTTAAAGTAAAACGGAAATCCTTGTCTATTTGGCTTTTAAAATAAAAGTAACAAAGTGGAGGAAAAGCAAGACCAAATGTTCTTGGAAGAAAATTTAGTTCTTGCCATAGGATTTCAATGCCCGAAAAACCCAGCATATACTCCCAGATATTAAAAGCCATTCCTATCAATACCAAACCAAATAGGTAGTCGGAAAGACGGTTGTTTTGATAGGCTCTTTTCCAAAAAAGAAAAGCATAAATCCACGCTTGAATAAAACCAAACCAAAGCGGAACAGAATAATTTGACCAGTAGATTTGCATCTTGGAAGAATATTATGAAATAAAGGTATTATTGGGCATTCTAAACAATGAAATCAAATTAAGCGTAAAATGTTTTATTTGAGCCACTTTTTAGCAATGAGATGGTCTAGTCCAAAATGTCCAGAACCCATCACTATGGCGTATAAAGAAATCCAGAGAAAACCCATAGCTGGTAACATTTCCCAGACTTCACCTCCCCATTTTTGAAAGAAAATTGCTACTAACATCGTACACATTACCATAAAGCCTGCTACACGGGTAAATAAACCAATAACTAACAAAGCACCCCCAAATGTTTCAGCGAGTACCGCAGCCCATGCAAAAAATGTAGGGAATGGAAAACCAAATTTAGCAACATCTTGGATAAACCAATCTGGACAAGGGAACTTACTTCCACCAAAATTTATGGCTAAAAAATAACAGCCAACAATGCGTGGCAAAGCCAATAACAGGTCAGTGTACCAAGCAGATGTATAAACAGGAGTGATGATTTTTGAGAATAATGTTTTCATGATTTTGATTTTTTTTAATTAATTATGTAAAATATAACAATGAGTTTGTAAGGGCTTCTTTACAAAATAGCTTGAGTAAATCCACGAATTTTTTATTGTAATGAAACGGTATAATCGTCTTTGCTTCCTTCAATAGTTAGTAGAAGTTTCTCTGTGAATTTTACGCTTCTGTCCCAATACTTATCACTGCACTGATATATTTTTGTACCCAGTGGAAGAAATACATATTTACCTTTTGCCTTACCTAAAGAGGTTGAAAAACCTATTTGCTTATCGTTTCCCCAAGGTAATTCATAACGTACATGAGCCATCGAAGGAAACCATGATGCACCTTTTATCTTGACACCCACCAATTTAATGCCCATTTTCTTGGCTATACTTTCTATTGAATTTTCGTCTTTCTCTTTTTCATTATTCTTCTGAGTCATTTCAGCCCGAGCAAAGTCTAAATACTGTTCACGAGTAATTTCATAGTTTTGATTGATGAAAAAGACTTTCCCATCATCTTTCTGAGTTACTACACAGAATAATTCTTTCTTACCATTTTTTTCTTGATAAACATAAACAGGTGAAGGCAAATTGACAGCGTGCGAAGCCAGTGCATTTAAGCCATAACCATAGCCTCCAGTAATTTTTTGTAATTGTGTGTTGTAACTACTAAAGCCAATCAGTCTATTTTTAAGAGAAGGATTTTTGATAGTAAAGCTTACACGAGAAGGTTCTGTTTGGGCTTGTCCGATGAAAGTGATTAAAAGCGAACAAATGAAAAAAAGTGTTTTGAGTTGCGTTTTCATTTTAGAGAGTTTTTTGGAGGTTTTTACCTCGTTTAATTGATGGGTCAAAGTTTGCCCATCAAAAACACTAAAACGCCTTAAAAAATGATTTAGAACGTCTTGAATGATGATTTGAGACGTTCTTGATATTGTGGGAAGCCCCTCTAAGCTAAAAAATAGAGAGTTTACAGTTCATTAAATGCAGGTATTCATGGGTTAGAATATGATTTTAGTGTTTCGTCTTGTTATAAGACAGAATTATTAAAATTGATTGGTGTAATTAATTGAAAGTTAAGTGTTTGTAGATTTGTGAAAGTGTTTATTGATTTATTTGTATCAATCACTTATTTTTAGAAAAACTCGCAAATATGCTTATATTTATGAGTTAGCGGCCATCATATTTGTACAGACTAACATTAAAAAATAAACAAACTCATGCTTGGACTAATAGTTGAACTTATAATTTCTTGGCTATTGCTATGGATATTTTTCAAAAAGGGTTTGTTGGTTTTGGGAATTGTTCCAACACAAAGCACACTTTTTAATCTTTTCTTTGGTATTTTAATAGCCGCTGTTTGTGGTACACTTTATTATTTATCCTTCGTTTTTTTTATAGATAACAAGTGGACACTTAATAATGAATTTACAAGGCAAAAATTATTAGCCAGTTCATGGTGGACACTAAATTCGGTGCTATATGAGGAATTAATTTTCAGAGGTGCTTTGCTTTATATACTTATTAAAAAATTTGGCGTCAGGACTGCTTGCATAACTTCTGCAATATGCTTTGGTATTTATCATTGGTTTACGTCTGGAGCATTGGGAAATCCTTTACAAATGACTATTATTTTCATAATGACAGGAATTTGGGGAGCTATGTTCGCAATGGCGTTTGCAAGGACAAAATCTCTGTATTTGCCAATTGGACTTCATTTCGGATGGAACTTTGTAAGTACAATTATCTTTTCGAATGGACCTTTAGGAAAACAGCTTTTGGTTATTAGTGGAGGACAGAAATTGGGTGGAATTTTATCTGCAGTTGTCTTTATTTTCCAACTTTTTGCTGTTCCAGTAGTTACCTATTGGTACCTCAATTTGCTATCAAAAAAGCAAAATAACGCTATTGAAATAGAAACAACAACCGCCAAAATTGGTATTGACAATAGTGGGGCTTGACGGAATTCTAATTCCGCACCGTCGGCAATACCTGCTAGTTGTAGGCAATTCGGACAAAATATTGGAAAACTAAGCCGTGTCAAACGTAAATATTGCAAATTAATTTTAAATAAATACGCTATGTCAATCAATGTTAATGCTATAAAATACGGGATATTATTTTTATTGCTTTTCTCATTGCAATCAAAAGCTCAAAGTGTTAAACTTTTTAATCACATTTCAAATGAAGTATATACACTACACTCCAAAGTATTAAATCAAGACAGGCAATTCTATATTCATGTTCCAGAACAAGATTCAACAAAGCCCAATAAGGCTTTGCCTGTGTTATATTTATTGGATGGAGAAAACCATTTTCATATACTATCCTCATATATTAATTACCTAAGCCATTTTAAAATATTCCCTCAAGTAATAGTGGTAGGCATTATTAATATTGACAGGAAAAAAGATCTTACCCCTTCGCATAGTACAAAGACTTACGATGGAAAGGAGGACACTACCTTAAAACCAAGTGGCGGTAATGAGCAATTTCTTCAATTCATAGAAACAGAATTAATGCCTCATATTGAAATAAATTACAAAACGACATCCTATAAAATATTGGCGGGGCATTCTTTCGGGGGTATTGCAACCATAAATTGTATGCTCACACATCCTGATATGTTTAATGCGTATATAGCCGTAAGTCCCTCTTTTTGGTGGGACAATAATTATATGCTAAAACTTACAGAAGCTAAATTAGCAAAATTGTCATCTCTCAAAAAGCGTTTTTTTTACAGTGATGGAAACGAAGGAACTTTCTTTCATACAGATTTATTAAAATTTGATAGTTTGATTACAAATAGAAAACTGAAAGGACTAGAATATATGTATAAAAACTACCCCGAAGAAACCCATATGACAGAACCAATAGTTGCGTACTTTGATGCATTAAGGTTTATTTTACGAGATTAGAAAGAGGCTTTTCCGCCGTTATTTTTGTTTGTTCACCAACAACACCTACGACTAGTTGTAGAGCCTAGTACTAGTGATAGATATTGGCACAAAGAACCTCTTTTTTGTCGCTTTTAGACCTTGTTTATTGAGTGTTAAAGGGTAGGTTTGTATATAAAGAATTTAAACATAAAAACTATGGCACTCATCAATCCACACATTAACTTTAACGGAAATGCCGAAGAAGCTTTTAATTTTTACAAATCAGTATTTGGCGGAGAATTCGCAAAAATTGTGCGTTTCAAAGACCTTGCTAGTCCTGAATTTGCAGTCCCAGAAAATGAAGCAAACAAAATAATGCACATTGCTTTGCCGATTGGTAAAAACGTTCTAATGGCTAATGATGTCCCGGAAATTATGGGACGAACAAACGAAAATGAACACAGAAGTAAAATTTCAATCAGTGCAGAAAGCAAAGAAGAAGCCGACAAATTATTTAACGGACTTTCAGTAGGTGGACAAATTGAAATGCCTATTGCCGACAGTCCTTGGGGTTCATACTTTGGTATGTTTAGAGACAAATACGGAATTGAATGGATGATAGATTTTGACCCAAATTATGAAGGACAAATTTAACCGAAGAAAAACAAGCGAATGCCTAATAACCTAACAAAAGCTTTGCATAAGACTGGAAGGAGGAATAAAAATCGGCTGTTGTACTACTCCTCATCTTGGCAAATGTAGTGATTTTCACTACATTTGCTAAGAAGCAGAACTTTTTCAGTCATTGTAAAATACCACTCTAAAAATTTATAGGAAATGGAAAATATACCAACCTTATATGAATGGGCGGGTGATATGGAAACCTTTGAGACCTTGTTTTCGAAATTTTATGATAAAGTTTTAAAGGACGACTTACTCAGCGAAGTTTTTAAAAATATGTCATCAGAACATATCAAACATGTTTCTCATTTTGTTGCAGAAGTTTTTGGTGGAGACAAATTATACACAATTGAGGACGGTGGAAGCCATGCTGAAATGATTGGAAAACATATAGGCAAAATGCTTACAGAAAATAAACGCCAACGTTGGGTTCAACTTCTGTTGCAAACGGCCGATGAAGTTGGACTAAAAAGTGACCCTGAATTTCGCTCTGCTTTCGTGGGTTACATTGAATGGGGAACCAGACTAGCAGTTATCAATTCTCAATTGACCAATAATCCATTAGACACAAGCGAACCAATGCCTAAATGGGGCTGGGGAGAAACAGGCGGGCCATATAACCCAAATAATAATTAAATAAAAGCGAAATACCACAATCTGCTAAGATTATATTGGCAAAAGTTTGCGCCGTTATTGATGTTTGTTTCGGGGGCAAGACCAATAACATGTGTGTAAGGAACGTACAAATTATCAAAACTATATTTCTATATCAAAAAGAGATATTTTGTTTCATCGAAGAAAAAAATAGTTTCATTTGAACGAGCGAGCGGACGCTCTTTTTAATTTGAGTCGTAGGAGAGCCTACGACTAGTTATAGTTATCCCAAAGCACTCGACAAATTGAAGGAACTTTGTGAAAAATAGCAATTTAAAGAATATCTTAAAAATACTACAAAGAAATAAACACAGTCTATATGTAACTCATGGCATGACTCAAAGTCATGCCATGAGTTGAGTTATAAAGAAATCTATAATCAATCCTCAGCACCTTCAAACTCACCCCTTTTACACCTTTCAACTCCCAAACACAATTTACTGCCAGAAAAATGTTAATTTTGTAATTATATTTTTACATTACAGTCATGACAGTACAACAAAACAATATAGAAATTCTTTCATCAAATCACTCACTTCCCACAATGGAGACCTTTTATACGCTTCAAGGCGAAGGTTTTCACCAAGGTAGAGCAGCCTATTTTATTCGTCTGGGCGGATGTGATGTGGGTTGCCATTGGTGCGATGTAAAAGACTCTTGGGATATTAACGCACATCCAAAATTAAGTATTAGTCAAATCGTTGAAGAAGCCTCCGCTCATGCTGGTCGTTTGGCAGTGATTACTGGTGGAGAACCTTTGATGCACAATTTAGATGAATTGACCGGCGCTTTGCATCAAGCAGGATTTGAAACCAATATAGAAACATCAGGTGTTTGTCAACAAGTAACGGGTGCTTGGGATTGGATTTGTTTTTCTCCTAAAAAATTCAAATCGCCTAATCCTGATATTTATCCGAAAGCACATGAATTGAAAGTTATTATTTTCAATCAATCAGACTTTGAATGGGCTGAGAGCTTTGCTGCCTTGGTTTCTCCTGATTGTATGCTTTATCTTCAACCAGAATGGAGTAGAATGGAACAGATGCTTCCACAGATTATTGAATACATCAAGAACAATCCGAAGTGGAGAATTTCGTTACAAGTACATAAATTTATGGATATTCCTTAGTGGATACTTGGTTAATAGCGCATAACAATTGACTAGTTTCTTACTAAATTGTAAAACAAATTCTTTTGCGCTATTAAACTTGCCATACATGAGAAGTATATTGTTATTCGTTATCTTGATTACTTATATTTTCCAGTCTAAAGGTCAGAATACACTTTCTTCGACTAATAAAAAAGCAGTTGATGCCTATCAAAAAGGCTTAAATGCATTACAAAATAGGGATATCGAAACGGCTTTCAACGAATTTGAAGAAGCCATTGAAAAAGATAATTTATTTGCAGAACCCTATTTCCATTTAGGCAAGCTGTATGAACAAAACAGGCAGTTTGGTAATGCTATTTTACATTACGAAAAAGCCATCAATGCCCAAGAGAAAACCAGTGTTAGTGAAATTGCTTCGCAACAAGTAGGGATGCTGTATTTAAAAAAGGGCGAATATCAGAAAGCCTTGGTTTATCTTGAAAAAGGACTTCCTGCTGTTTCTCTTTCTAATAAAAAACGTTATTCAGCACGGCTCGAAAGTTGTAAGTTTGCCATCAAAGCAATTGAAAACCCTTTGAAAATCTCTCCGATAGAACTGCCCAAAACAGTCAATCGTTTTGAATCCCAATATTTTCCAGTACTCTCTGCCGACCGTGAAACACTTATTTTTACTGGTCAAGAAGAAAAAGATGAAAACCTGTACCAATCAGTTTTCAAAGACAGCACATGGTCTGTTCCTACATCCATTTCTGATAAAATAAATACGCTTCAAAACGAGGGTACCGCCTCTATTTCGGCTGATGGTAGAATCTTAGTCTTTACCTCTTGCGGAGGACGAAAAGGCTACGGAAGTTGCGATTTGTTTATTTCTTATAAACAGGGGGATGATTGGTCACCTCCTCAAAATTTAGGCACTAATATCAATTCTGGTGAATGGGAATCACAACCATCTTTATCGGCTGATGGGCGTACGCTTTATTTTGTATCTGATAGAAAGGGAAGTATTGGCAAGCGTGATATTTGGGTTAGTCAATTAGATTCCACTAATAACTGGGCAAAAGCAGTAAATCTTGGCAATACCATCAATACCATAGAAGACGACCTTTCCCCATTTATCCATGCCAATGGCAAAACGTTGTTTTTCTCCTCAGAAGGTCATGTCGGTTTGGGAGGACTGGATTTATTTTTCTCTGAAAATCAGGAAGGGAAGTGGAGTACGCCAGAGAACCTAGGATTTCCCTTAAATACCCATGAAGACCAAGTAGCTTTATTTATTACCTCAGATAGTAAAAAAGCCTATTATTCTTTAGAGCAAAATCAAGATAATAAATATCGTAGGGCAAAAATTGTAGAAATCATTTTGCCCGAAAGCTTGCAGACTAGATTTAAACCTACTTTTTTCTTGAAAGGAATCGTTTCAGATGCCAAGACTCAGCAAGCCTTAGCCGCAGATATTGAATTGGTATCGTTAAAAGACAAGCAAAAGATGGGCTTGTTTACCTCAGATAATAAAACGGGTAATTATACTTTTGTACTTATTGCTGGAATAGAATATGCTATTTTCGTCAATAAAAAAGGCTATTTTTTTAAAAGTATTAATGTAGATTTATCACAACAAATCAGTACGGATAAGGTGCTAAATATCTCGCTTGAGCCTATTCAAAAGAATGCGAAAGAGATCCTAAATAATATCTTTTTTGATACGGGCAAATGGGAATTACACCCAGAGTCGATGATAGAATTGGATAAACTGATTATTTTGCTGAATGAAAATAAAGAATTGCCGATAGAGGTTTCTGGACATACGGATGATGTTGGGAAGGATGCTGAAAACTTGGTGCTTTCTCAGAAAAGAGCTAATGCTGTCAGAACTTATCTTATTCAAAAGGGCATTAACTCTACCATGATTAAAGCGGAGGGTTATGGAAAAAACAAACCGCTTTTACCCAATAGTTCTGCCGATAATAGAAAGCTAAACAGAAGAATTGAAATTAAGTTTTTGTAAACCATGAATATCAAAGAGGCTATCCCTGAACGCTTTTCAAGAGAAATATTTACGAAAATTATAGACTGGATTGATGGAAAACCTGAAAGGTTTGATGAGTTGATGGTAGTTTTTTTTGAAGGAGATAGTAGAAAAAATCAACATACTGCCAATATCATGTCGGATTGCATTCATCGCTGGCCTTTTCTGCTTACGCCTTATATCGAAAAAATGCTATTGAATCTAGAGCAAGACAATTTACACGATGCCATCAAACGCAATACTGTTAGGGTTTTACAAGATATTGCTATCCCAGAAGAACTACATGGATTAGCGGTTGATACTTGTTTCAAATACCTAAGTAATCATGACGAAGCCATTGCTATCAGAGTATTCTCTATGACGATTCTATTCAATTTAAGCAAATTGTATCCCGAACTAAAAAGTGAATTAAAGTTTCTCATTGAAGAACAATTACCTTATCAATCACCCGCCTTTAAAAATCGAGCGAATAAGATTTTAAAAGCCTTATAAGAGGTATATCATTTATTTTATACCTCCCAAACGGTTGCTCCTGTTACCAATTCTAATCCATTCTGGTTAACCATTTTGTGTATAAAACCTTCTGTTCCTCGCTGACTTTGGGTGATGATTTTATCGCCAAAGAGACTCTCATTCTTGAAAATAATCTCAAAGGTTTTCAGCACGCCATCGTTTAATACATTGGTAGGGACACTTTCCATCAGCCATTCCACATAGCGATTGTTATTAGCGTGTTGGTTTGAATCAATATCATGCCAGCGAATATCAAATGATCTTTGGGTTTCAATGCAAGTTAAAGGCAAAATTTTCCCAGAAACCTTTTGTACTGGTTTTTCGCTAGCACAAATAGGAGTGATGGCACGCATCCAGTCGGGTACTGAAGTAATTCTACGACGTGCAATGTCAATCAAGCCAAATAGCGCATTGGCACGAATAATCTCTATGCCGTTGGCATCATATACTTTGAAATCACGGTAATAAAAGTATTTATCAATTTCTTGTACATACGTTTTTACAGTAACCGTTTCGTCATAAGAGGGCAATTTTTCAATCCAGATTTTTAAGCGAGACAATACCCAAGTAATATTATGTTGGGCCGTTAGTTCCGGGGCTGATACGTTGGCATCTACTGAATGTCGCCAAGCCATTTCTTGAAAAAGTCCATTTAATGCAGGGATGGTAAGATTGCTATGTGCATCTACTTCGGTAATTCTAATACGATATGATTCTGTAATAAACTCCAATTTTCAAAGTGGTTAATTCGGTTGTAAGTAAAGTAATCAATACAATTTAAGCAAGGTTTTGTTTGTAGTAAACAACTGATAATTAGTAGTTTAAAATGCTGCCTCGACGGCGGGTCGTTCTCCAATCACTATTTGCTAATCATAATCACTACTTTAAAAAGAAAAAAACTTCCAGAAAACAGTTCTATAAACCGTTTTTCTGGAAGTTTCTATAATTGATAAATGCTGTAAAAATTACTGGAAATGTAACTAAGCAAAATAACATTAAATTTAATTTCCAGTTTTTTGTTCTTTCAAGAATTTCTGTCTAGAAATCCCCTCAGAAGGAGCATCTTCATATGCTTTTTTATACTCAGTCTTTTTTAAATCTCCGTTTTTGATAGACTTGATAAAGTTTGCCCATGCAAAAGGATTAGTCAAAGACATTAAAGGACTTTGAACAAAGCTTCTATTGGCTGCTGCGTAGGTCATTTGGTCAGAGAAATTCTTGAAGTTCCCAGCACCACTCAAGCCAGCCCTAAGGGCTAGTACATTCAATTTAGATTGTTCAAGGTTTTTAGCTAATGCTCTTCTTCCTGCTTCATTATCTAACTTCATATCTAGAAAAGCCTTCTTAAATTCATCCTCAGTACCGTATGGATAAATTTTTACTTCCGCCAACATTCTTGACTCTTCAGTCATGAAAATAGTAGCTACCTGCGTTTGCTCGTTGGTTCTAGGAATGATATAATACTTCTTTTTATAACCCACATAAGTAAATACCACACTATCGCCAGGATATACATACAATGAAAAATTACCAAAATCGTCTGTCAAAGTCCCTCTCCCAGATTGCGGGTTGAAAACATAAGCATTAGGCAAAAAATCAGAACTACGGTCAGCAACAACTCTACCCGAGAAAATCACGGATTTATCCTGTCCTTGTCCAAAGCTTGAGTATTGAGATAGACAAATAAGTAAAGTAACAATTAATATGTATTTAAATCTTAGTAACATCGTTTCACTTTCAGATGATGAATTTTTATGTAAACTTACTCAATATAACGCTTTCAAATGAAAATCTTGTGTGGCTTTAACAGTTTTTAACGTTTGATAAGTTTAGTAGAATTCAGACTAAGTTTAGTTAAATAGCTTTAAAAAAGTAATAATAAACGGAATAGAAAGCAATAAACCATCGAATCTATCCAAGAAACCGCCATGCCCTGGAATGGTCGAAGCTGAATCTTTTATTTTAATACTTCTTTTGAATAATGATTCTACTAAATCTCCATAAGTACCTGCTACTACAATAATCGCACCACACCCAAACCACTGCCAAGGCAAAAGGTCTGTAAAGTATTTTGAAAGAATAAAAGAAACCAACATAGAAGCCAGAAATCCTCCAACGCTTCCTTCCCATGATTTTTTTGGTGATACTCTTTCAAATAACTTCGTTTTCCCAAATTTTGTTCCAGCAAAATAAGCACCAGTGTCGCTTGCCCATAGCAAAAATAAGCAACCTAAAGGACGTTGCCAACTAAAATTTGTACTATTTAAAAATGCTAAAATGATAATTAGTGCAAAAGGCAAGGCAACATAAATAACACCGAGAAAAGTATAAGCGATATTTTTAAATGGTTTTTCGTCTTGTGCCTTATAAAGTTTGATAAAAAATATCAACGCCATCAAAGGCGAGAGGATATAATAATTAGCTTCAGGAATAATCCCTTTTTCGATTAAAAAGGTAACTGACACCAAGATGAAACCACAAAAGGTACCATAGTAGGTAAGGGGCTCGTCGCCATCAAGGCCTAATAATTTATAAAATTCAAGCTGTGCTAAAATAGCGATAATAGCAAAAAGCCCAAAGAAAGTCCAATCGCTAAAAACAATGCAAAATATCAAAAAAGGAACAGCCACAACGGCTGCAATTATCCTTTGTTTTAGATTTGACATTCCTTGTAGTTTTTCATTCATATTGATTATTTTTTATTAATAGTTTATGCAATTTCTTTACTTTCTTCAAAACCACCCTCGTTTTCCAACAAGAATTTCGCCAAAACGGCATCCTTCAAATGAACATATACTTCACAACGCCCAATAAGGTATGAACTATCTCTTTTACTGATAACCACAGTATTTATTTGATGTTCATCTTCTAAATAAACTTTGGCAAGCTCTGCTTTAAATGGATTTGTAGACTCGTAAATTTTCTTCCAATCTGTCATAAATAGCATTGTTATCAGTTCAAAAAATCAAATGTAATCAATCATTGTCTCTATAAATACTATTAAGCCAGAACCAACGAAGTAAAATGATGGTAAATAAACCTGAAATCAACGCCATGGCTATGGGTACTGTTTTGGTTTGTTCAATATCCGTGTTTGTTACTTTCATCTGATATAAATATGCCATCAATAAAGTAAAACCATTGTTCACAAAATGGGCGAACATAGAAAGCCATAGATTTTGGGTCCAATAATACAAATATCCAAACATAGCACCTAATAACATCCTAGGAATAAAGCCATAGAATTGGAAATGAATAAAACTAAACCAGAAAGCAGCAAACCAAATGGCTGCATGATGGTTTTTAAAGGCTTTTAAGGCTAAGTTTTGTAATACTCCTCTAAATAATAGCTCTTCGCTTATGCCTGCCAATACTGCTACTACAATTATAGCTAAAACAAACTGTGCAGGATTTTTAAAGGTTGTAAGGAATTTGGTCAACTCTCCTGTTGATTTTTCAGCATTTTCCATCCACTCCTCTAATCCCTTTAATGAAGCAGGCAATTGTAGTTTTTGGTTAAGCTCTATAATCAAGGCATCAAAAGGCATAAAGCCTATGACTAATACCATCGTAATCAGCAATACATTTAAAATAGTAGGTTGGAAACTTAAAGATTGAATGCTTTGTTTTTCAAAAACGTACCAATACATCAACGATGCGCCAATAAATGGTAGAGGCGTAGAAAACACCTGAAGTAGCATGATACCTAAGTAAGTATTAGGGTAGTCGTTGAGATGTTGTTGAAAAGTGATTGCTTTTTCAAACGGAGCACCAGTTACTAATGAAAAGGCAAAAAGCCCTATGGTTGAACCTACAAACATCAGAATTAGTGTCAATCCAATTAAAATCATTAGCTTGGCAATAAACGGACGGTCAGTTTGTGGGTTAAAAGTATCGAATTCTGTCATAATGGTTGTAAATTTACGTAAAAATTGGCAGTGAACAATTATAGCAAACAGAGTAAAACACAGTTTGAATTAATATTCACGAATAGGATGTGAAAAAACATCTAAGAATAATTGAAAAAGAACAATGGTTAAGATTAAAAACATAGAATTAGGCGAGTTTCCTTTATTGCTTGCTCCGATGGAAGACGTTTCCGATCCTCCGTTTCGTGCAGTGTGTAAAGCCAATGGTGCTGATTTGATGTACACTGAATTTATTTCTTCTGAAGGACTCATCCGTGATGCAGCCAAATCCATTCAGAAATTAGATATTTTTGAATACGAACGCCCAATAGGGATTCAGCTTTTTGGTTCAGACATAGAAACTATGCGGAACTGCGGGGAAATAGCCACCAAAGCTGGCCCTGATTTGATAGACATTAATTACGGTTGCCCTGTCAAGCAAGTAGCTTGTCGTGGGGCTGGTGCGGCATTGTTGCAAGATATTCCTAAAATGGTATTGATGACCAAAGCCGTGGTAGCATCAACACATTTGCCCGTTACTGTAAAAACCCGTTTGGGGTGGGATGATTCAACCAGAAACATTGAAGACGTTGCCGAACGTTTACAAGACATTGGCATTGAAGCCCTAACTATTCATGGAAGAACAAGGGTGCAAATGTATAAAGGAGAGGCAGACTGGCGTTTGATTGCGAAGGTAAGAGAAAATCCAAGAATCAGGATTCCTATTTTTGGAAATGGTGACATTGATTCACCTGAAAAAGCATTAGAATATAGAAATCGCTATGGTGTAGATGGCATCATGATTGGCAGAGCTTCTATTGGTTATCCGTGGATATTCAATGAAATCAAGCATTTCTTCAAAACAGGTGAGCATCTGGCTCCGCCAACAGTGAATGATAGAATCAATGTTTGTAAGCAACACCTAGATTTCAGTATTCGCTGGAAAGGCGAACACACAGGTATAGTAGAAATGAGAAGACATTACGCCAATTACTTCAAAGGCTTGTCGCACTTCAAAGACTTTAGGATGAGATTAGTTACTTCGATGGATTATGAAGAGATTCTAAGCATTCTAAATGAAGTAGCCATATTTTATAGTGAGGAAGAACTCCTTGTTAGGTAAGAGTTGTGAGTGGTGTACCGATACAACTTTAGGCGTTGATTTACAATCAATGCTTTATAATACAGCGACTACTTAAAACCTAAAAAAATAGCGAAGTAAATGAAAAGATTTGCTTCGCTATTTTTTTAATAATTCAATCAATGCCCAATAAACTTCCCTAATTTTCGACTAAAATCTTTTATGAAAACAACCCTTACTACTTCAACAACAGTACCTACAAAACTTCAAAACCCTTTACTTGTTTGGGGCTTATTGGCTCTTTTAGCTGGTATTTGGGGGAGTTCGTTTATCCTCGTTAAAAAAAGCTTGACCGTCTTTGACCCTGCACAGGTGGGTTCAATTCGTATTTTTTCAGCCTTTTGTTTCTTTCTCCCTTTCTTTATCATCAATATCAAAAAGATTCCTCTTAACAAAGCCGTCTATTTTCTATTGGCAGGTTTATTAGGCAATCTTCTTCCTGCTTATTTATTCTCTTTTGCAGGGTCAAAATTAGATAGCGGTGTTTCAGGAGCGTTAAACTCTACTACACCTTTGTTTACGCTGATTGTGGGAGCGCTTTTTTTTAGCAACAAAATCACTCAGCGTCAAGGTATCGGCATTGTGCTTGGTTTTGTGGGGGCTTTATTGCTAATATTGGCTGGTGCTACTGGCTTTCATGTGAATGGCTATGCTTTTTTTGTTATTGCGGCTACTCTATTGTACGGTATCAACCTGAACATCACTAAAAAATACCTGACGGGGTTGGGCATAGATTCTTTCTTAATCACCTCAAGTATTTTTATGACTATCGGACCAGTAGCAGCAGGAGTATTGTTCTCAACCGACTTTGTGGCTAAACTACAACAACCTAATGCACTACAAGCTTTAATCTTTGCTATGTTATTAGGCGTTTTAGGCTCTGCTATTGCAATGGTGCTCTTCAATCGTTTAATTCAAATGACGAGTGCCGTACTGGCAAGCTCTGTTACTTACTTGATTCCAATTGTAGCTATCCTATGGGGCGTACTGGATGGAGAAGCTATAATATTTCAGCATTATTTAGGCATGAGTATCATCCTTATTGGTGTATATTTGGTGAACAAATCTAATTAAACATCCATGTTGAAAGCCACCGTAAATCAGCAAACATTTAACATTGTATCAGACAATGCAGGTACAACCATTGATGAACAACCACTAGATTGGGATATTGTTGAAATCAGGAATAATCATTTTCATATCCTGTACAACAATCGTTCGTATAATGCTGAGGTTTTAGAGGCCGATTATCAAGCAAAATCGTTCTTGATTAAAATGAATAATCGTCAATATGTGGTCAATGTAAAAGACCGCTTCGATATTTTATTAGAACAATTGGGAATGTCTGAGGCAGCTTCTACCAAAGTAAACGATTTAAAAGCCCCTATGCCGGGACTAATCGTTTCCCTCTTAGTGCAGGTAGGAGACAGTATCAAGAAAGGCGATTCTTTGCTGATTTTAGAGGCAATGAAAATGGAAAATGTGTTGAAAGCTACGGGCGAGGGTGTCATTAAGAACATTAAAGTGAGTAATAAACAAAATGTGGAAAAAAATCAAGTTTTAATTGAATTTGAATAAGTCTCGATTGTGAAACCGACAATTTTCCACGCCAAATAAAAAAAAAGTATATCTTTGCCTCCGAAAAAACCTTAAATCATGGACAAACCGAAGTATAAACGAATTCTTCTCAAGCTATCGGGCGAAGCCCTCAGTTCAGATGGTGAAGTAATAGACCCATCAATTTTAGAGCAATACGCTCTTGAAATTAAGAAAGTAAAAGAATTAGGTGTTGAAATTGCCATTGTTATTGGCGGAGGAAATATCTTCCGTGGTGCAGCTGCTGCCAAAGCTGGTATTGACCGTGTTCAGGGAGATTATATGGGGATGCTCGCTACCGTTATCAACGGAATGGCGATTCAAGCTTCTTTAGAAAAACACGGAATGTTTACTCGTTTACAGACTGCCATCAAAATGGATGCTGTTTGCGAACCATTTATCCGTCGTAGAGCAATGCGACATTTAGAAAAAGGTCGTATTGTAATTTTCGGAGCGGGAACTGGAAACCCATATTTTACGACAGATTCAACAGCGGCATTACGTGCTATTGAGATTGAAGCGGATGTAGTATTAAAAGGTACGAGAGTTGATGGCGTTTATACTGCAGACCCTGAAAAAGACCCTACTGCTACGCGTTATACACATCTTTCGTTTACAGAAGCTATCAGCAAAGGTTTAAAAATCATGGATACTACGGCATTTACTTTATGCCAAGAAAATAAAGTTCCTATCATTGTATTTGATATGAACAAAAACAACAATTTAGCAGATTTAGCAAAAGGAGAAGAAGTAGGAACTTTAATTAGTTAATGATATGGGTTGACCGATGATGAATTTAAAGCAACATCGAAGCCTTGTAATCAGCATATAAAATCCGAAATCATATATTAAGCAATGGAAGAAATAGAATTTTACATTGATGCAGCCAGAGAAACGATGGATGGAGCTTTAAAGCACTTAGCGATTGAGCTTTCAAAAATTCGTGCTGGTAAGGCAAGCCCTTCAATGTTAGATGGTATTCAAGTAGATTATTATGGCATGATGACCCCTTTAACAGGTGCGGCATCTATTAATACACCTGATGCTCGTACAATCGTTGTAAAACCTTTTGAAAAGAAAATGATTGCTGAATGCGAAAAAGCAATTCGTAATTCAAATATTGGTTTAGCACCGATGAACGATGGTGAAATTATTCGTTTGAATATTCCACCACTTACCGAAGAGCGTCGTCGTGAATTAGTAAAAAGAGTAAAAGCTGAAATTGAAACAGCTAAAATTAATGTGAGAAACGTTCGACAAGATGCGAACAGCTCTATTAAGAAATTGAAAAATGATGGCGTTTCAGAAGATGCTGTAAAAGCTGGTGAAGAACGTATTCAGAAAATCACAGATAGCTATATTGTTAAAGTAGATGCTGTATTTGCTGATAAAGAAAGAGATATCATGTCAGTGTAGTTTTGAGTGAAGAGTTTTGAATGCTGAATGATAAAATTTTAGCATTTAAAACTCTTTTTTTTGGATGTTTTATGAAATATTATTTTGTTATTACGATACTAACTATGTTTTGATAATTGGTGCTTTGCTGACGCAAGTGTTGTTGGTGAATAAAGTCTAATAAGGCTTCCCTTGAAAATTGTTTTTCGATATTACTTTACGATAAAATCCACTCATGTTCTGGGTGGATTTTTGCTTTCATCTGGGATGATTTATTTGAAAAATACAATTTTATTTGATTT
>NZ_JAYFUL010000016.1:0-117591 GCF_034928825.1 Arcicella aquatica
CCCTAAAAGAAGAGTTCAATTTAGGCAATGGTTTTGTATCGGAAGAGGCAGCTTTAAAGGCGATTCCGCAGGTGATTGAGACCTACAATAATTACCGTCCTCATGCCTCGCTTGACTACGAAACGCCCACCCAATGTCACAATTCTGGGCGTGTTGAAAAATTAAGATGGTATCCTTATAAAAAAATAAGGTTTTCTAATGTGGTGAAAAAACAACCTGAAAAGGCTTTTTAGAAACTGTCAAGCTATTTTAGACGCATACGAATCATATAGCGTCTTTATTTTTGCAGTAATTGAATCATTCATTTCCAGTTAAAAGCAAATAGATTTATATTTGAATATTATCTTATCTATAGCACTCAAACATGGGAAAACAGCACTCTTCTTCTCCTAAAGTAAATATTGAGAATAATAAAAATAAATTATCTCTTGGAGAGTTAGGATATGAAACAAGTACTTTGTCTAGCTTACATCATTTATGTAATAATATCAACAACGCGAAAAGTATCTCTGAGTTTGAAGGTGTTATTGAAGCGTTTGTTCATCAAAAATTTGGTGATTTTTTTTACGTTTTATCATTCTTCCAAGATACTCAAGAAAACGATTTTGTTTTTTTAGGAAATTTACAAGAAAGCCTTACAAATGAGTATCTTTTATTTTTAGATGATAAAATACTTTCTAGTGAAAATCCTATCTTATTAAAAGACAATGAATTAATGAAAGAAGCTGGCATTGTTGAAAGTATGATATTGGGGCTTCAACAAGAATTTGGAATGAAAGGATATTTATCTCTTCATTCTAAAAAACAAGCTGTTTTTTCTGAATATCATCGCCAGTTATTGAGTATTATTAGTCATATTATTATTCCAAGAGTTTACTTCATAATCAACAAGGAACATCATTTAACACAAATTCAATCAAGTAATAAAATCAATCAAGTATCACCTTTCTCAAATTTAATAGGAGTTTCTCCAACAATTAAAGAAGTTTATAAATTAATTAATTTAGTGGCTCTTTCAGATGCTACTGTGTTATTATTGGGAGAATCAGGTACTGGTAAAGAGCTGGTTGCAAAAGCAATTCATGATACTTCTCTTCGAACAAACAGAGAATTAATTAAAGTAAATTGTGCTGCAATACCAGCTTCATTACTTGAAAGCGAGCTATTTGGACATGAGAAAGGGGCTTTTACTGGAGCCAATCAAAAACGAATAGGGAAGTTTGAATTAGCCCATGAGAGTACGCTCTTTTTAGACGAAATTGGAGAATTACCCATTGAACTTCAAGTAAAACTATTAAGAGTCTTACAAGAAAAAGAAATTGAGCGGATTGGGGGACAACGCACGATAAAAGTGGATGTACGCATCATTGCTGCGACCAACCGGAATCTGGAAGAAGAAGTTTCGGAAGGGCGTTTCCGATTGGATTTATATTATCGTCTGAATGTTTTTCCGATTACACTTCCTCCATTGCGAGAACGCAAAGAAGATATTCCTTTACTCGTAGCTCATTTTATTGAAAAATATGCTCCTAAAGTTGGTAAAAAGATTAAAGGTATTTCAAATAAAGTCCTCGAAAAATTACTTTTACATCCTTGGATTGGGAATATTCGTGAGCTTGAACACCTTATTGAAAGAAGTATTTTACTCACTACTGGCGACATAATCAAACAAATAAATTTTGCAGAAATTCCACTGCAAAATAATGTTGAATTTGAAATAAAGACTTTAGCCACCGTAGAACATGATTATATTTTAAAAGTATTGAAATTATGTAATGGTAGAATCTTTGGACAAAACGGTGCAGCTGTTAGGCTCAATCTTCCACCAACTACCCTTATTTCTAAAATGAAAAAACTAGGCATTAAAAAAGAACATTTTGTAACAATAAATTAGCGGTAGTAAATCAGCATTTTAAACACATCGCACACAATTAAAAACGCTTACTTATACCCTGTTTTAATACCTAATTTCTTGATTTTAGCATACAATGTTTGTGTAGACATACCTAGTATTTCAGCAGCCCCTCCTACTCCTGTTATTCTACCTTGACAAGCATTAAGCACTTTTAAAATGTGTTCACACTCCACTTCTTCCATCGTATTTATAAATTGTTCAGGAACTCTTACAACTTGTTTTTTACTGATATTTGGCAAATGTATATCCATTATTTCCTGATTAGATGCCAAAAGGACATTTCGTTCTATTAAATGTTCCAATTCACGGATATTACCAGGCCAATCATATTCTTGAAGTTTTTGCAAGGCAGATTCACTAATTCTCGTATTTTTCTTCCCTGTACTATTTGAGAATTTATGAAGAAAATAATTTACTAATAATGGTATATCTTCTCTGCGTTCTCGTAATGTAGGCAACTGTATAGGAAACACATTCAGACGATAATATAAATCCAATCGGAAACGCCCTTCCGAAACTTCTTCTTCCAGATTCCGGTTGGTCGCAGCAATAATACGTACATCTACTTTCATGGTGGTGTCGCTTCCAATTCTTTCTATTTCCTTTTCTTGTAAAACACGAAGTAACTTTACTTGTGACTCTAAAGGCAATTCGCCTATTTCGTCCAGAAAAATTGTCCCGCCATTAGCTTGTTCAAATTTTCCGATACGTTTTTGATTGGCTCCAGTAAAAGCTCCTTTCTCGTGGCCGAAGAGTTCAGATTCAATCAGATTTATAGGTAATGCCGCACAATTAATGGTTACTAAAGGGTTATCTTTTCTAGCAGAAAATTGATGAATTGCTTGAGCAACTCGTTCTTTTCCCGTTCCACTTTCTCCTAAAATAATGACGGAAGTATTGGTTGGTGCTACAATTTTTATTTTCTCTAATGAATTCAATAAAGCAAGACTTTTACCAATGATACCGTCAATGCTTATATTTGACGTTTCAGGTTCATTTGCATTTTGATGAATATGCCCCATTTCAATACCATAACGGTATCTGGCAATATCTAACATGACAAATAAATCTCTTTCTCGGAATGGTTTTACCAAAAAACCATAAGGTTGTGTGGCTTTGGCGGCTTCAAGGATAGTATGATTTGTATTGGCAGAAATAAATAAAAAAGGAATCTTTTTTTGTAAAAGCTCATGTGCTAAATCAATCCCAGTTTCATCACCTTTTAGAATAATATCCAACAAAACCCAATCAGGCTTTTTTTGTTCTATTAACTGACGGGCACGTTCTACGGTTGAAGCGATACCCGCAACCAAATAACCACTTTTTGTGAGCATCATTTTCAAATCATAAGCAACAATAAATTCATCTTCAATAATCAGGATTTTATCTTTCTTTAACATTAGCTAAGAATATTATATATTAATACCTGAATGTTCTAATTCAGATTTGATTGGAAAAATAACAGTAAGGGTTAAACCTTTTTGATTTTTGACTTCAAAAGTTCCTTCTAATTGCTCACTTAATCCTTTCATTAAACTCATTCCCAATGAATCACTTTCCTCAACATCAAAACCTGTTGGTAAACCTAAACCATTATCTGAAATACTTAATTTACATGATGTTTTAGACTCTCTTTTCAGTATTATTTTTACTTCCCCCTTTCCCTTTGGAAAAGCATATTTCACCGCATTGCTGATGGCTTCATTTAGAATTAACCCGACTGGTACGGCTTGACTAACGTCTAAAACGATAGAATCTGTCATTAAATCAAAGCTTAGTCTTTTATCTATATCAAAACTTTCTCTAATATAAGACACCAATTCCCTAATATACCACTCCATATCGATTGTCGCTAGGTTTTCTGTTTGATATAGTTTTTGATGAATCAATGAAATAGCGTGCATACGATGCTGACTATTCTGAATGGCTTCAAGGGCATCTTGATTGTGTAAATGTGCGGATTGTGTATTTAATAAGCTAATAACAATTTGTAAGTTGTTTTTTACACGGTGATGAATTTCCCGAATTAGCCACTCTTTTTCAGTCAATAACCTTTTCAGTAGCTCGTTTTGTTGGTTGATTGCTAGTTGTTGTTGCTCTAGTTGTATATTCGTTTTTTTCTTGAGTTGATAACGATTGTAACCCAATAAAAGTAGTATAATTAATACAAAAGTCCCACTAATAGAAATGATTTTGATGATTCTATCGTTGCGGATTGTGGCGTTTTGTAGTTCACTTTTTTGGGTTAATAATAGAATATTCTTGTCTTTTTGTTCTGTATCAAATTGGATTTGTAAGTTGGAAATTTGTTTAGTTTTATCTGCATTAAGTACGGAATCTGAATATGACTTGTATAATTTATAATGTTTGATAGCTTCGGGAAGATTACCAGTAGCCGAATCCGCCTTGAACCAAAAAAGGTAATTTTCATAAAGCATTTTATTGTTTCTAATACCTTGTGAGAGTTTTTCTTGGTCAATCAAAAAAGAATAAGCTTTTAGTGGCTGTTTTGTTTCTAAAAGATAGCGTATCACGGCATGATTGATATACATTTGGTGGATATTTTCTTTAGGTTCTGAACGATTGAGTATCAGTACTTTTTGATAATAAGGTTTTGCTTTCTCGTACTGTTTCAAATTTAAGTAAATCATTATATACAGGTATGGAATTCTTCCTTTTGTATAAAAATCATTAGGTGGATATTTCTTTTCTATAAAGGCTAATTGAGATAAAGCGGCTTTATATTGTTTCAATTTCAAGTATGACGTTACAATATTGGAAAGTATAGTTCTCTGATAATCAGCATCATTGTATTTTTCAGCAATAGCCGCAGCCTTTTGCCAGTACTCCAGAGACTTTTTGTATTGTTGGAGGTAATAGAAATTGAGTCCTAATTTATTATATATCGAACTTAGCTGTAAGCTTTCGTCACCAAGCGATTCGGCTACTCTTGCTGCCATTAGGCCATACTTGATAGATAATTCGTAATTACCCATCTGCATATATACCCCTGACATAATATTATATACGCCTTGCAAGTCTTTAAAATGAATTTGTTGATAAATTTTCAAGGACAAATTTAGCTGTTCAATGGCTTCATTTGATTTACCCTGAATGCTGTAATAGTCGCCCAACATTTTCCGAGAAGTAGCTTCGTCTTCTTGAGCATTGGCTTTATGATATAATTGAATAGCCTTGATATAATAGCCAATTTTGGTGGCTATTCCACTGAGTTCATTGTTGTGAAACTGGGTGAAATTGATAAAAAAGTCACCTTGCTGGGCATATAGCTTGTGCTTTTGAGCATAAAGAAAAGCCCGTTTAAGCTGAACAATAGCTTTGTTTTGAAGACCCATTTCCGAGTAGATTTTCCCTTCAAGAATCATAGCATCGGCAACACCACTGATATACGAAAGTTGCTTACCCAAAGCCAAAGCTTGTTGCTGAAAAGCAAAGGCACTATCTAAATCGACTTTTAGCTCACCTGTTTTCTCTAAACAATAACGTCCGTATTCAATCAAAAAGTTAACTTTTTGGGTACTATTCTCTGGCACATTTTTTAACCCCTCCCGAATAGTCTGAATTTCTTCTTTCTGTTTACCAAAGCTATTTTGGGGGCTGCAAATACACAATACAATATAGCTTACAAAAGCTACTAGCAAAGTTTGCTTATATAGCAAGGGTACATTTTTTTCCATATTTCTTATATATTGTTTTTGGTAGTACTGAGTAAAAAAGCACTACATATCAATAGAGCTAAACTGGGTAGGAAAAGGGCTTTTAATGCAATAAGATTGGCTAACAGTGCTCCAAGAAGGCATCCCAACAAAAAACCTCCTATGGTAAAGAATTGTTTTTGAATACTTTCTTTCAAGCTTGCCTCTATGGTAAATCCACTACGAAATAGATTCCACAAATCTAATGCTACTTGTGTTACATTTCCTGTCATCATGGTCGTTGGACCATGTGTTTCTTGGCTATACAATTTACCAAAAGCATTTTGTAATCCCAAAGCAAATACCACTATCATTACAATAAGATAGATACCATTAACACTGTTTAGGTTGTACCACGTTGGTAAAATACAAGTAGCGAAAGCAGCCAAGAGCAATAAGACACTTTCAACAAGCAATAGTATATACCGATTGAAGACTTGGCCACTTAGCCAACCGCCTGCCATCACAGCCGTAACAAACACTGGAAAAGTTGTAAGTTGAAGCCATGAAGAAGTATGATTCTCGGAAATTGCTTGTGCTGCAAAAACAATGAAATTACCTGTAACGTGTGCCGAAAAAATGGATTTTCCCGACACAAACGTTACTGTATCGCAGTATCCTGCAACACTTGCCAATAAAAAGGTTAATAAACCAATATAGGATTTTGGTTCTTTCATAGTGAAGCTGTTTAAACTGTCCGTTTCTTAGGTGAAAGTATTGTATTTTTGGATTGATTTTTTCAAAATTTTCGAAGCATAGCATCGCTACGTTGAGTAAATTTTGGAACAAGCTATGCTAAAAGACTTAGTTTAACCCGAAAAGGAAAGTTTAAACAGCTTCAGTACTTATTTTAAATGTGCTCGTAACATCCAAGCCATTTTTTCGTGTGTTTCCATCAAGCCTGTAATAAAGTCGCTTGTTCCCAAATCGTGGTATTCTGTAGCAAACTTGTTGATATTTTCTCGTAGATGAATAATCAACGTTTGATGGTCGGCCAAAAGCTCTTTGATATAGCCCGCACTGTCGTTATCCTCACGAGACTCTTCACTGAGATGCGTAAGTTGTAAGTATATTTTGAGGGTTGCGGGTGCATAATGTCCAATCGCACGGATTCTTTCGGCCACATCATCCATGGCTTCGTCTAATTGCTCGTATTGGTTTTCAAAAAACTTATGAATGGCATAAAAATCTGCTCCTTCTACATTCCAGTGGGCATTTCTGGTTTTAGTATAAAGTACAAATTCATCGGCCAAAATTTTTGAAAGTTCTAGTGCAATCTCTGCGCTAGAACTTTCTGTGATTCCTATTCCTTTATTCATTGTCTGATAAGTTTCTTGGTTATAATTTGATTAACTAGCAATGTAACTTTAATCAATAGACGTTTATGCAAGAAATGTCTATTGATTAAAGTCTATTATACCGTTTACGCTTTAACAAATGCTAAAATATCTGCATTGATGGTAGCTGCTTCTGTTGTTGGCATTCCATGAGGAAAACCAGGATATGAAATCAATGTACCATTTTTTAATAACTTCACGGCTTTTACTGCGGTAAGCTCAAATGGAACAATTTGATCGTCTTCACCATGTAAAACAAGTACTGGTAAATCTACAGCTTTAAGATCTTCGGTAAAATCTGTTTCCGAAAATACCTTAACGCAATTATAATGAGCAATTATTCCGCCCATCATTCCCTGACGCCACCAGTTATCTCTAATTCCTTGTGAAACCTTCGCTCCTTCACGGTTATAACCAAAAAAAGGAATCGTAAAATCCTGAAAATATTGTGGGCGTTTGGTGGCAGTACCTTCACGAATCTCTTCAAATACCGACATCGGAATACCTTCTGGATTACTTTCTGTTTGAACCATAATAGGTGTTACCGCACTAATCAAAATAGCTTTTGCTACTCTTCCTTTTCCATGTTTTGCTACATAACGAATTACTTCACCCCCTCCAGTAGAGTGCCCAATATGTACGGCATTTCTTAAATCAAGTGCTTCTGTAAGTTCTGCCACATCAGCCGCATAAGTATCCATATCATGTCCAATAGCAGTTTGAGTAGATCTACCATGTCCACGGCGGTCGTGGGCAATTACTCTAAATCCTTGATTGACGAAAAACATCATTTGTGCATCCCAATCATCACTTGATAATGGCCAGCCATGATGGAAAAAAAGTGGTTGCCCTGTTCCCCAGTCTTTGTAATAGATTTCGGTTCCGTCTTTTACTGTAATCTTGCTCATGTTTTTGAAGGTTTAATTGTAAATAATAAATTGTGTTATAAAAATTGTTAACAAGTAATATTCTGGTATTACACGTATGATTTTGAAACTGTTTAAAACGAACGGATAATCACAACACCAGCAATTATTAAAAGCATTCCGATAATTCTAAAAATGTTGATGTTATGTTGAGCTTGTACTAGGATATTAAAATGATCAAGTATTAGTGAGATAAATAGTTGTCCTGCAACCACTAATCCAAAAGTAAGTGCTGGTCCTAAACGAGGAAATGCCAAAACAATGGTAGTTACATAAAATGCACCTAATGCACCTGCAAGCCAAGTATGTGCTGGAACGTTTCGTAATTCGGAGATACTAAAACCTTGTTTAGTAACACCTGCATAGATTAACATAACAATCGTGCCAACGGCAAATGAAATAAGCGATGCCCATACAGGGCTTTCAATGGCTTTACCCATTTTGGTATTGAGTCCCGCTTGGATTGGCAGTAAAGAGCCTGCTAAGACTACAAGAAAAATCCATAAAAACTTAGTCATGATTGCTTGTATTTTTGGTTAGATTTATTCCATTGTTTGTTAATCAAGTACTGCTAGTTGTCGCTCGATTTCCTTACGATCTGATTCATATTGAATAGGTAATTTTAGATTTTTACCCAATTCTGCCAAAGGCTCATCTACTGTAAAACCTGGATTTTCGGTGGCAATTTCAAATAGTATTCCGCCAGGTTCTCTGAAATACAAAGAGTGGAAATAATTTCTATCAATTTGATGCGTAATATCCAAGCCCATATTTTTGATTTTCTCTCTGAATTGCATCAATACTTCATCATTTTTTACTCTGAATGCCACATGATGTACAATCCCACCCGCTACCCAACCACGAGGTTCTTCAGGGTACTCTACAATATCAATAATTGCAGCGGTATCAATGGCGTTTGTTGCATAACGGTAGCTTACTCCATCTTTTTGAATGAGTTCATAGCCAAATATTTCTGTTAATATTTGGGCTGTGGGGGCTTGTTCATTCAGCGTAAGTGTTACACTATGAAAACCTTTCAGGGCTACAGCTTGCTTGATTTCGTCGGTTTCCCAAGCGATGCGATTATCAGGCTTTTCGGTTTCAATTAATTGAAGTTTTAAGCCGTCAGGGTCGATGAATGTTAGGTACTTTTCTCCAAATTTTACGGTTGGTTTATTGTAAATTACTCCGTGTTTTTCAAAACGCTCCTTCCAAAAATCAAGGCTACCTTTTGGTACAGAATAGCCTATTTCAGTAGCAATGCCTGCCCCTCTCAAGCCTCTTCCAACACTTTTGCCCCAAGGAAAAAAAGTAAGGATAGTGCCTGCATTACCAAACTCATCTCCGAAATAAAAATGATAGGTATAAGGGTCGTCGAAATTGACGGTTTTCTTGATAAATCTTAGCCCTAATACTTGGGTATAAAAATCAAAATTACGTTTGGCATCGCCAGCAATGGCCGTAATGTGGTGAATGCCTAAAATGCTATCTTCCATGGTTTGATGATTTTTATGAGGGTTGAATTATTTTGTTTGTTTTAAAATTTCAATTGTGTGGTAAAAGCTGTAAAAAAAATATCTTTTCCAGTACTTACTTCATTCAGATAGTCGCCTGTTTCAAACCAAGTGCCTTCGAGCCTAAAGAATAGAAATGGATTGAGCTGGTAATTAAATTCTGCCGATAATTGTGTTCCTATAAACTGGTCGTTGGTATTTTTTCCTGAATAAATCAGCGACATATTAGGGGCATAAATTCCATCTTTCCGGCTGAGTCGCCAGAAAATATCGTAGTCGATACCAAACTCTAATCGTTCGTTCAATTCCAAATCAATAGATGGGTGAATATCGAATAAATTGGCAGGACCAATCAAAGCGGCTAATCCAAAATATGCTCCTTTGGGATAAAGCGGATTAAAGGTTTGTAAACGATTATCACTCAAATTTTTATCGCCCGAAATGGCTTCTGTTTTCAAGCCCAATTTAGGTTTCAATGCCAATTGGCTAAACAGATAAGTTGTATTTGACGAGAGTGTCCAAGCTGAAATTTGTTGCTGTCCAAATGTGCCAAACTGAAAAACACCTTCAAAATCATACTGCCAATCGCCTTTATTTTTCCAGATTCTAGTGCCTATCGAATGCCTGATTTCTTCACCTTTGCCAGCGTCGTAAGCAGCTTGTTTTTTGCGAATTCCTAAATAATATAAGTCGATATTATTCAAAAAAGGAGCATGATTAATGACCGAATAAAAGCCCCAAAGCTGAGTATTCTTATTAAAAGTATCGTCAAAAATGCCTGTTTTATTGGCAATTGGATGCGTATAAAAGACATCAGATTTGAGATTTCTTTGTTGGAAAATTAATTTCAGTCCATCAAAAGCCAAACGGTTATTGGGGGCTTCTCGTACAGCTATTAGTCTTTGTGAGCCATAAGTCATTTCTTGGCGACCAATCCGAAACAAAAGAGATTTGTCTTTTTGTTGCCATAAAAAAGCATCTGCAAAAGCTTGGTGAATATCCAAGGTGTTTTCTTCTACGGGACTTGGATTAATCCGGCTATTGGCAAGGCTACTTTGCAACTGAAAAAACGCTCTGAAAGTCGGGTTAATGTGATAGTCGATATGAGCCAAATAGCGTGTCAGCACATAACCATCGTTATCGACTGGCGTATCGCCCCAATCTTCGTTTTTGATGGCGAAGTACTGATACCTCATTTCGCCACCAACTGAAATATAGCTTTTGTTTGAATTCCCTATTGAGCTATATTTCAAATGATTATACCAATTGTTACTTGTATCTCTTTTAAGCGAAGTCCAATTCTCATCGAATCTCAACATTTTGAAAACTGGATTGTTTTGGGCAAATGCTAAGGTATTCCAACTTAAAATACCCATTAGCCACAACAGCTTTTTCATATTTATTTGGTTTGAAAACCACCATAATATTTCACTGGACTCCAACTTGGAATTACTGGTAAAGCTTGCGGAGCTACGCTTTGGAAAGTACCTGTACCAAATACTACTTTACCGTCAACAATGGTCAATTCGGAAGTAATATCTTTAATTTTCTCTTCGGTTACTTCAAAATAATCGTCGCTTAAAACAATCAAATCGGCAAAATATCCAGCTTGAATTTTACCTTTATTTTGTTCTTTGATAAGACTATAACCACCCGCAGTAATCAATTTCAATGCAGTGTTTCTATCCAAAGTATTTTCTTTTGCCATTACTTGTGTTCCGCCAATGGTTTTTCCTGAAGTAATCCAATACAGCGAACCCCACGGATTGTACGAAGCCACACGAGTACCATCTGTACCCAAACCCACTGGAATACCCAACTCAAGCATTCTTTTTACGGGCGGGCTTGCCAAAGCGGCATTTTTTCCATAGCGACGAATAAAACTTTCTCCCTGATAAGCCATGCGGTGTTGTACAGCAATACCACCGCCTAAAGCCTTGATACGTTGCATATTTTCTTCACTGATGGTTTCAGCATGGTCAAAAAACCAAACTAAACCATTCAATGGCGTTGCTTTGTTTACTTCTTCAATCACCGCTAAATCTCTTGAAATACTTTCGTTGTAAGTGGCGTGTAAACGGAACGGCCATCGATTTTTCACCAATAATTGTAAAACGGGTTTCAAAGAACTTTCCATCGAATTTGGCAATTCTGGGCGAGGGAAAAGGAAGTTTTCAAAATCTGCAGCATCTGCCACCAAGTTTTCGCCACCACCTTCTACATGATAATCTATTTCGTTGATACTATTTCCATGCTGATGCTCAAGATCAACCGTACCTGTCCAGCGAGTATAATCTTTTAGCTCTGTACCTTTTTTCTGAGCAAAAAGATAATAGGGAAGTCTGACAGTAATTTTGCCTGCTTTGTTGAGCGAGTCAGTAATGTTATAATCATCAGGAAAATTCTGAAATCCACCTCCTGCATCCATCACAGCCGTTACTCCCAAGCGGTTGAGTTCGGTCATATATTGTAGCGTAGAATTGATTTTTTCTTCGTTGTTTAATTCTGGAAGTTTTGCTAATGTAGAATATAAAATAAAGGCATTAGGTTCGGCTACCAACAAGCCCGTTGGATTTCCGTTAGTATCTTTTTCGATTAATCCTGCGATAGGATTCGCAGTTTCGCCAGTAATATTGAGTTTTTTGATACCTGCCTGATTCAGCCATGCTTTGCCATATAAGTACAAAATAAAAGTAGGCGTATTGCCAGTGGCATCGTTGATTTCTTGGATAGTGGGAAGGCGTTTTTCTTCAAATTGGTATTCATTCCAGCCACCGACTACTCTTACCCATTGTCCCTCTGGTGTTCTTTGGGCTTGTTCTTTCAACATTTCCAAGGCACTTTTAAGACTTTTTACACCATCCCAACGCAATTCTGTATTGTAAAAACGACCCCCACGAATCACGTGCAAATGGCTATCGAACAAACCTGGCACAATGGTTTTTTGTTGAGCATCTACCAATTTTGTTTTGGCATTTTTCAATTTCAAAATCTCTTTATTGGTACCTACAGCCAAGATTTTATTGCCAAGTATTGCCACAGCTTCAGCTTTTTGATGTGTGTCGTCGAGTGTATTTACTTTTCCGTTGATGATAATCATATCTGCTTTTTGTTGAGCGACGACATTGCCAATCAATGCAAAAAATAAAAATGCGAGGGAGGATAAAGTTTTCATATTCGTAAGAAGAAAGGGTATTGAGGAAAGAATTTTGGAAGAAAGACTTTAGACTATTCGATAGCCTAAAGTCTTTGGGTAATCTTAGTGTTTCAACATTTCGTGAGCGTATTGGATACCGATACCGTAAGCACCACCGTATTTTTTCACAAGGTTAGTTACTGGTACGTAAGTTTCGCTACGAGCCCAGTCACGTTGCAATTCTAATAAGTATTGGATAGCAGTAATTGGGTGTGCTCCTGCTTGAACCATACGAGTTACGGCTTGTTCATGAGCTTCTTTTGAAACGTCTCCACTTGCGTCCGTTATTACATATACGTCATATCCTTCACTGATGGCAGACAACGCTGGACCTACAATACAAACGCTAGTCCACAAGCCTGCTAAAACGATTTTTTTCTTGCCTTTATCTACAATCGCTTTGTGTGCGTTTACATCTTCCCAAGTATTCATGGTTGTGCGGTCGATATAATTAGAAGTAGCTGCTGGATAAAATTCTGAAACTTCTGGAAAAACTGGGCCGCTAAATGATTTTTCAGCGACTGTAGTTACAACTGTTGGTACTTTAAAGATTTTAGAAGCACCTGCTACGATGGCTGTATTGTTACGTAAATCAGTCATTTCAATGCTTTTTGTCGCAAATCCCATTTGTGATTCATGGTCGATTAATACTAAAGCGTGGTTGGTTGGGTTAAGCAACATTGGAGAAGGTTTTTGAGCGAATCCAATAAATGATGCTACAGCGAATGCGAGAGAAAGAATAGTCTTTTTCATGATTTTTGTTTAGTTTAAAATTATTTGTATGTGTTTTGAAAATTGATTTTTTGAAAAAATTGGACGTAAACAGCAGCCCTCTTGTTTGAAGAAGTAATGTTATATCCGATTTTAAAGGATTAAAAAATTTGTGATTATTAACTTAACGATTCAAAATTAGTACTTCAATTTTTACTTTCCATTGAACTAGAACAAGAAAGAAAATTACTTATTTTGTTCGTTCATAATTTTGATTTATCTCGTTTGATGATTCAAAACTAGTACTTCAATTTTTGCTTTCCATTGAACTAGAACAAGAAAGAAAATTACTTATTTTAACTATAGCTTATCGATATAACAAGGGAAAAACGAACTACCATTTCGGTACTTAACATTAGGTTGATTCATCATATAAATAGTTTTTATCTTTATTTATTTGTATTCAACCAAAAGATGTGCCATTTTTTTAAAATGCTGTAATACAGGTAGTTACTGTTTTTTGTCAAAATATAAAAATACGATATTTCGTATTTTTATATTTACTAATACAAAGATATACAGACGTCATCTTAATTTTCTTAATTGCCAAGATAATAAAAGCGATAAAGTTAAATCCCATCCAACTTGAAATCGCTGTGTCAAATCGCTCGGCGAACCGCCCTGTGTCGGCATTCATAAATAGTTCATCAACTGAAATAGTAGCATCCTCCAGCATCGTAGTGAGTTCTTCAAAAGTCTGCTTAATGTTAAATAAATCATTGTGATTACCTCAAACTGACTTCCATCTAAGTTCACCATTGAAAGGTCGAAAGAAGACTTATATTTTTTCGAAAGTTCTATCCAACATTTTTTCCAAATACCTTCCTTACACCAACGACAATAATGTCCCAATCGCTTATTAAGCTCAATTCCTAGAAATCCATTATTTTCTCAGAATGATATATGACATAGAAAACCATATTGTTACTAATTCAAATGTAATAATTATGTTTTTTAAACATATCTCAATATCTCTTACTTCAATTATCAACAAAAAAAAGATATGCAGAATGTATGTATAAAGCTATTGTATTCAACAAAGTAACTATTATTAAAGACAATTAGTTAAATTTGGAATAATTGTTAATATATATTAAACATTATTTTAATTTTATTAAACTTGTATATATATTTGCTCCAAAATCTATTAAGATTTACTCATAGTAATGGGTTTGGTGAAAAATTAGAATTGTTTGGGTAAAATCAAATGAAATGGTTGAATTGTATTGAATGATGACTCCCTAAATTAGACCTTAATTTAATATGTTTTAACAAAAAACAATAGAACTAATTAGGGAGTCGTATTCAATCTATTTTAAGATGATAGCACAAAAACTTGTCTTTGTGATTGTTAATCTTGATTCGATAAGCCAGAAATATGAGGTCTGTTGTTGGGTTTCAATCTTTCTCATTCTCCTAGATATTTCAAAAAAGCGATTTCATCAAATAAATGTATTTTTCATCTACAGTGCAATTATTTTGACTAGAAAATTATACGTTTGAAAATAATTGACACACACTCTTACAAATGATTTTTAATGAAAAGAATGGAGTAAAATATAGGTCACTTGTTTTAAAGTAATGTTTAGTTATTAAACAATGGAGAATAGAAGAAATTTTATCAAAATACTGAGTTTAGGAAGCGTTTCTGCTACGCTACCCTGTCAATTATTAGCAAGAGATGCAGCATTGCTGAAAAAGAATTATGTAAAATTTGGAATTTGTACTGATGTCCATAAAGACGTAATGCACGATGCCGACACTCGATTAAAGGCTTTTATCGACGAAGCTTCAGGTAAAAATCTTGATTTTATTATTCAATTGGGAGACTTCTGTCGTCCATACGATTATAATCAGGATTTTTTGGCAATTTGGAATAAATATCAAGGCGATAAATACCATGTGTTAGGTAATCATGATACCGACGGTGGATTTACACAGGAACAAGTAGTTCAATACTGGAATGCGAAGGCTCGCTACTATTCCTACGACTGTAAAGGATTTCATTTTGTTGTTTTAGATGGAAACGAAAAAGATTCGTCCCCTAATCGTCCTGCTGGTTATGCTCGTTATATCGGCGAGGAACAATTGAAATGGTTAGAAAACGATTTAAACAATACCAATTTGCCAACAATACTCTTTTGTCATCAAGGACTTGATAACGATAATGGAGGAATTTATAACGGGACACAGTGCCGATTGGTATTAGAACAAGCCAATACAAAGGCAGGTTTTACCAAAGTACAAGCAGTTTTTTCGGGACATCATCACTTAGATTATTATAATAAAATTAATGACATCCATTATATACAAATTAATAGTATGTCATATCAATGGCTAGGTGATCAGTACAAATATTCACGCTATGGCTCTGAGGTGGACAAAAGTCATCCGATGATAAAATATACTGTACCATACAAAGATCCTATTTGGGCTTATGTAGAAATTTCATCAGATAATACGCTAAGTATTTATGGAAAGAAAACCGAGTTTGTAGGACCATCACCAACCGAGCTAGGTCTAACAACAAAATTTGACTATCCTATTACGCCCCAAATATCTGATAGAAAAATATCCCTAAAAAGAAGATAATACTTTTCATAAAGGTCAAACATATAAATTATGTACATGTCCTTTGCTAGATATTATTAAACAGCTTCTTTATTTAAAAACCTGTAGCTGAAAAAATAAATCTATCAGCTACAGTTACATTTTCACGACAATAAACCATGAATTTAAGATTTACATTGTTGATGTTGGCCTTGGTAATGCTTTTTGCTTTTACTCCAGAAAAAAAGCAATGGGTTGCTATAGGAGACTCCATTACTTATTTAAACGACCACCCTGAACATGCAGGTAATCGTATTACTACGGGCTATATGACGCTAGTAACGCAACAACGTCCCGACCTGAGTTTTGTCAACCAAGGGCATAACGGTTGGACTGCCTGCCAAATTGCTGAAAAAATAGCCTCATTAGGAATCGTAAAAGCAGATATTTATACGATTTTTTTGGGTACAAATGACTGGTGGCATGGAAAGCCCATTGGAACAATTGAGGATTTTGACAATAATACTGGCTATAATACCTTTTACGGTTCATTCCGTATCATTTTAGATTATCTCAAAGCACTCAATCCCGAGGCTCAGATAATATTAATTACCCCAATGCAACGAGTAGATTTTGTATATTTTGGCAACTTTAAAAATAATGCTTACGGCTCATATAAAGCAAAAAATGGACAAATGCTGGAGCAATTTGCGGAAGCTTTAAAAGTGATTTCTAGAAAAGAAAAATACCAAATACTTGATTTATACCATGATAAAAAACTAAGTCATAAAAAACTCGTACATTTTAAGCGTGTCAAAGATTTCCAAACAGGCGAATATAAAGACTATCCATATCCAGCTTTTACAGATATTCCTTTCAGTTCTGAACAAGACCAAAACCCTTATCCTGTTGAAGCGATGGCAATGACCTACGACGGCCTACATCCATCTGATGAAGGGTATCGATTGATTGCAAAAAAGTTATTGAAAATATTGAGATGAGTATTAAAAATGCTATAATTACTATAGTAAAGAAGGCTAGTTATACAATAGTCTTGTATCAGAAATTATAGCATAAATCTCAATTTTCAAAATATGAAAAAGGTTCGTATAGTCGTCCATTTAGTCTTTGCTATTGCTCTAAGTCATTGGGGTATTTCCCAAAATATTAGTCCACAAAAAGATTGGTTGGTCAAACCAATCTTAGAAAAATCTTCTATTAAAATAACTGACAGTCAGGTAGTTTTAGACAATGGTCTTTTAAGACGGAGTTTTTTTATTGGTGAAAATATAGGCTGTTACGACTATTTCAATCATTCTAGTCAGCAACAACTTATTCGTTCTATTAAGCCAGAAGGTAGGGTTAAAATAAACCACAAAAGCTATCATATTGGCGGATTGAATGGACAAACTGAAAATGCGTATCTTAAACCCGAATGGCTTAAAAACTTCAAAAAAGGAAGTACCGACTTCGTCTATCAATCCGCCGAAATAAAGCCTATCGAACCTTTTATCAATTGGAAGGCTTCGACTTGGACAGCCAACCGCCAGCAACCAACAGGCAAGCGACTTATTTTGAATTTTATTGCTCAAGATAAAAATTTAACGGGCATCAAAATCCAAGTGAATTATGAACTCTACGACGGTATTCCGTTGCTAGTAAAATGGATAGAAGTAATCAATAATAGTGCGTCAACAATTACCGTAGATGGTTTAGTAAATGAAATATTGGGGCTTGTGGAAGAGGAAAGTGCTGTTGTGGGGAAGGTTTCAGAAATGAAAGTACAACATGGTATTTATTTGGAAACAAACTACGCCTTCAATAATGCCATGCGTTATGATATTAGCGACCAAACCACTCATTGGTTGGCAGATAGCACTTATACTTCTCAGGTAAATTATAATTACGATACGCCTTGTCTGGTAGAAATATACCCCGAAAAAGTCGCCAATATCAAAATAATGCAAGGTAGTTCTTTGAAATCTGTTCGCACGCATGAACTCCTGATGGATTCTTATGACAGGCAAAGAAGGGGTTTGATGATTCGGAAAATGTATCGAACAATTGCTCCTTGGACTACCCAGAATCCTATATTTATGCACTTGGTCAGTAAAAATGACGAACAAGTATTAAAATGTATTGACCAATGTGCCGCAACGGGTTATGAAGCTTTGATTTTGAGTTTTGGTAGTCACCTCAACATGGAAGATATGAGCGAAGAAAATCTGAACAGATGGAAAAAAATTGCAGAAAAGGCTCATAGCAAGGGCATACAAATAGGAGGATACTCGTTATTTAGTAGCAGAAGAATTGATGATGAAAACGATGTAGTTGACCCAGTAACGGGCAAAACGGGACACGCTTTTTTCGGAAATGCACCTTGTTTTGGGAGTAAATGGGGTTTGGCATATCGAGACAAAATCAAGCGTTTTTTTGAAGAAACTCATTTTGATATTTGGGAAAATGATGGGCCATATCCTGGCGATGTTTGTGCTTCTACAACACATCCTGGGCATGAAGGTTTGGCAGATTCGCAATGGAAACAAATGAATATCCAAAAGGAATTGTATCATTGGCTTAACGAACGTGGTGTTTATATCAATGCTCCTGATTGGTACTTTTTGGATGGCACACACAAAATTGCATTGGGTTATCGTGAAGTAAATTTCTCGTTGAGTCGTTCACAGCAAAGAATCCTAAATCGTCAGAATATCCATGATGGAACACAAGAAAAAACGGGTTCGATGAGCTGGGGCTTTGTACCCCTTACCCAATATCAAGGCGGTGGTGCTGATGCGATTCTCGAACCACTTAGCCAGCATTTGCCTGATTATGAGCAATTAATGATGATTTATTATGGTGCAGGTGTTCAAGCTTGCTATCGTGGGCCGCAATTGTATGATACCGATATTACAAAAGCGGTAGTTCAAAAAAGTATTAATTGGTACAAAAAATATCGGGATGTTTTGAATGCCGATATGATTCAGTTGCGTCGTGCTGATGGACGGGATTGGGATGGACTTATACACGTAGCGCCAAATTTAGCTCAAAAGGGCTTGGCTATGCTCTATAACCCCACTACCGAAACCATCGAAAGAACCATTACTTTGCCTTTATATTACACAGGACTAAGCAAACAGGCTCGTGTTCGAGAAAAAGAAGGTGTTGCCAAAACCTATACGCTCAATCGTGATTATAGCATACTGGTAAAAGTGAAAATCCCAGCCGAGGGCTATACTTGGTTGGTGATAGAATAAAAACGATGAGACTGTAGAAATCAAATAAACCAAAAAAAGGCAAATCCAAATTGAACAAGTTTATAATTACTTATCTTTCTTGGATTTGCATACTTTTTATGGATATTGCGATATCTTACTTTATCTTCTCAAACTGTTCGATGGCGACATACAATACACCTGCTTCACCTCGGAACGTACCCGAACCACGAGGTTTATTATCAACCGAATACCATTCATAAAATCCTTTGTTATCAATTACTCGTTTCAACATGGGTTGTACTTGTTCATAAGCTTCTTGGACAAAACCATATTTGATTAACTGCTGAATCATTCGTCCGCCAAACCATGTCCAATCGCCGCCATTTTGATAACTATATTCAGGATTCATAATTTTGTTGATGAAAAATCCCGCAGGGTATGGTGGATACAATGTAAGTCCAATAGAAGGAGCTCCAGCCTGCTTTACTCGACTAATCATTTCATTCAATGATGTTTTGATTTCGGCCTTACTTAATAAACCTGCTTCTATTGCAATGGCTGTTCCTCCGAAATAGTAAATGTTATTTTCGTTAAAATCAGCAGGGAAGGGCGAGCCATTCAAATAAATATGCGGAATGAATTTTTGTGTTTTACTATCCCAAAGGTGCTTTCTGCAATTTTGAGCAATACCATCTTTTATTTTTTTCCACTGAGCAGCCTTAGTAGGATTCAACTGAATGATGTTGTTGAGTGCGATTACAAACATGGCATTGTCATAAATATCAATGGCATAATGTGTATTGTTGTCCAAATCTACACCCCATCCAGCTTCGGGCTGTACATCACCCCAATCGGCGGTAGTTGCTCCGATAATTAGACCGTATTTTTTATTAAATCTTTTTTTCAAAAGAAAATCCATCGACCATTCCAATCGCTGTAAAACGGTTTTGTTGCCAATTTTTTCTTGTAAAATAGACTTATCCCCTGTTAATTGAATGTACTTATAAACGGCTTGTACCAGCGAGGTTTCTTGGTCTGTTTCAACAGAATTTTTATGACCTGCATAGCGAGGCTCTAATTTTGAATACGAAAAATCTGTTTCGCCTTTGGTAATTTTTTCGGCAGGAGTAAAACCGTCGATAATATTACCATCGTCGCCTTGCATTCTAAAGAAAACTAAAAGGTTTTCTTTCAATACTTCTTTGTCATAAACCGCTGCTGCGAGTTCGATAAAAGTATTGTAATCTCGAATCCATACCTCACGATAACCATCGCCAGCATTAAATCCTGTTTTCATAACAGCCAAAGCCTTGGACTTTACTTCAGGGAAATATTTATTCTGCTTGATTTGAGTCAGTAAAGTAGATGATACTTTGGTTTGTTGAGCAGAAACTGACAGCATACAAAACTGTAAGACTACTATAAAAAGGAGCTTTTGCATAAAATATATTATAAAAATTTGAAAATTGGATAAGAAGCTGTTTAAGCTTTTCCTTTCTGAGGTGAAAGTATTGTATTTTTGAATTGATTTTTTCAAAATTTTCGAAGCATAGCATCGCTACGTTGAGTAAATTTTGGAACAAGCTATTCTAAAAGACTTAGTTTAACTCGAAAGGAAAAGTTTAAACAGCTTCTAAGTTAAAAAACAGAATATTCAAGTACCCCGCCTTTGGTAATTTCTTCAAACAGTAAAGAAGGATGTTTTAAAAGTTTTCCATTGTACTTTACCTGTTTGATATAAATTTTATCTGGCTGATTGTTTTTCGTTACAATACTGAAGGTTTTGCCTTGATAATACTGTTGGTTGAGTCGAATCGTGATTTTGTCAAAAATTGGAGTAGAAAGCTGCATTGTAGGTTTTTCGGATGCACCACCTTGTACATCAAATAATCCCATTGCACCCAACACGTACCACGCACCCAACTGCCCTTGGTCTTCGTCCTGACCATATCCGTAGCCATGAATTCCCTCGTTACCATAAAACTCGTTACAAATGGCTCGTACCCATTTTTGAGTAAGTTCAGGTTTATGAGTATAATTAAATAACCAAGGAATATGCAAACAAGGCTGATTACCATGATTATAAAGTCCTTGCAAACCTGCAAAGGCATCAATGGTTTGTCCACCTCCGAAAATTGATTTTTGAGAAATACTAAAAATACTATCTAATCTACTGGCAAATAAGGTTTTCCCTATTTTAGACACTAAAGCATCTGGTTGATGAGGCACATAAAAAGTATATTGCCAAGCATTTCCTTCCTGAAACCCACGCCAAGGCTGACCGGGATTGAAATTATCAATAAACTTTCCATTTTTCAGTTTAGGACGTACCAATTTAGTTTTTGGGTCAAATATCTTTTCCCATCCTTTCGACAAACCAATGAGCTGTTGGTAATCTTGCTTTTTACCCAATGCCTTTGCCCATTGTGCCACGGCATAAGTACTAAAAGAATACTCAAGCGTATGAGAACCCGAAAAACTGGGTTCACGATTGAGCGAATCTACGTCGATATGATCAACATAGCCATATTTTACAAATCGTTCTACATCGTCTTTTCCTGCACCCAAAGGTCTATTTTGATACGCCAGCTCATTTTTGAGACTTGCGGCATATCCTTTTTCTATGTCAAAGTCTCGGATACCATACATATAAGCTCCTGCAATGATTAGCCCAACGAAATTTGTACCTACTCCCGACACGTATTTACTGGAAGCAATACCATCGCCAAGCCAACCTGCATCTGAATAAACCAAAAGTTGACTTTTGATATAATCGGAATAATATTCAGGGTACGCTAATGCCCACAATTGAGTCAAGTTCCAGAAAGCTCCCCAAATGGCATCTGTATTATAATGCTGATGTTGGGGCTTGCCTTGAGCATCCAAGGCAATTTGTCCGATACTACCATCATTTTTAGGATAAGCTCCATTGACATCGCTTGCTAAACCCCTTCCCAAAAGAGCATGATAAAGACCTGTATAGAATTTTTGTCGGTCTTTGACCAAACCTCCTTCAATGTTAATTCTACCTAAATAGTCATTCCAAACTAAGGTAGCTTGCTGATGAGCTTGATCAAAGTCAAGGTTTTGGGCTTCTTCACGGAGATTCAAGCGAGCATTTTCAATTGAAGTATAGGATAAACCAGCTTTAATCGTGATAGCTTCTTGGTCATTGGTTGAAAATCGCAAGTATAATCCAGAACCAATACCTTCAATTGAAGTTTTATTCGGAAAAATCTCATTTCCTCTAAATACCCCGACAGTTGTAGGCTTTTTATTCAATACTGCCGAAAAGTACATTCTGGCATCGGCACCATGTTGATATTTTTGGATATATTCGGGCAAAGTAACTACGTATCCTTCAATACGCCCATCCTCCGTCATATATACTTTGGCTTCTTTCACACGCCCACTTTCGCCTTGCTGGTTGCCTATATCAAACAAAATATTGGCGGCATCAGTCGCAGGAAATGTATAACGATGAAAAGCAACTCGCTTGGTAGCGGTTACCTCAGCTTTTACCTTGTAATCTTTTAATAAAACACTGTAATAGCCCGGTTTTGCGATTTCGGTGCTACGCTCAAAAGTCGACCGATAACCTGCTAAACTATTTGATGCTGTGGCTGGTGTAGTAACAAGTTTACCTGTGGTAGGCATAAAAACAATTCCGCCTAACTGAAACTCATGAAAATTGGGAAATCCTTCAATAGAATTATCACGATAATCGTAGCCTGTAGCTTCCCAGCCGTCTTTGTTACCCAAATGTCCATTGGTTGAAGGACCTGGTTTGGCCATTCCAAAAGGTAAAGCTCCGGGAGCAAAGTGAAACCAGCGACAATGTGCCGTACCAATACGAGGTTCTACTTCGTCAATAGGAGAAGTTTGTGCCAATGACGAATTAAGATATAAAAGAGCTATAAGTAAAATGCCTATTTTTTTCATAATTATTACTGAAATTTAGTCGTTTGCCAGTATTTTTCTATTTCTTCTAAAGTCTTGCCTTTGGTTTCTGGAATACGCTTGATACTTAGCCATAAGGCAGGCAAACACATTCCTGCAAAAATCCAAAAAGTAACTGATGGACCTAATGTTTCACTTTTTAACATTATTGGCGTGAGCTGTCCCACAAAAAAATTTCCTATCCATAAGGATAATGTGGCTAATGAAACCGCCTCTGCACGAATGTTATTGGGGAAAATTTCGCTGATAATGATAAAACACACAGGACCAAATGAAAAAGCAAAACTGCCAATAAAGACCAGAATAGCTCCCAAAATCCAGTAGCCTTGTGTATAATTCAAAGAGAAAAGTATGCCGATGAACAAAAGGGCTAAGAATGCCAACAAAACACCCCAAATCAGCAAGGGTTTACGTCCCCATTTATCAACCTTAAATATGGCAATGAAAGTAAAAAGTACGTTGACAATACCAATACTTACTTGTCCGCCGAATGCGTCGCCAAGGGTAAAACCCGCTTTGTCAAGAATAGAAGGACCATAGTATATCACGGCGTTGATACCCGAAACTTGACTCAAAAATGGCAATGCCAATCCAATTAATAGGGGCCGTTGATAGCTTGACGAAAAGAGTTCCTTTAAAACACCTTCGTGCTTTGTGACCGATTGTTGTATTTGATTTACTTCGTTTTGGGCATTGTCAAAATCTATTTTTTGTAAAATATGTCTTGCCGATTCTGTTTTGTTTTTTTGAATCAGCCACCGTGGTGACTCAGGTACAAATACCAAACCTGCCCAAAATAATAAACTTGGCAATAAACCAATGCCAATCATCGCTCGCCAAGAATCGTCCACTAATACAAATTGTAGCCAACCTACAAAATGGCTCGTTTGGGCAATTTTTAGTAAATAAGCATTAGAAAAATATGCAGCCAAGATACCTATGGTAATCGCCAGTTGATACAACGCAACCATTGTCCCTCGGAAGCTTGCGGGAGCTGTTTCGGAAATATACAAAGGACAAATCATAGAGGCTACGCCAATACCGATGCCACCAACCAAACGAAAGCTAATGAGTTCGGAAATATTCATGGCAAACATAGACCCAACAGCAGAAAGAAAAAATAGTCCTGCCGAGATGACCATTACCTTTTTACGCCCAATTTTATCGCTTAATTTTCCCGAAATAATTACACCAATGATACAGCCAAAAATAGCCGAACTTACAAACCAACCTTCCATAATCGCATCGAAATCAAAGCGTTTGACCACAAAAGGAAGTGCTCCTGAAATAACCGCTGTGTCGAAACCAAATAAAAAACCGCCAATGGCTGCAATAAAGCATATCAAAAAAACATAGTAACGATGATGATGAGTCGAAGAAATTTCCATAGTTTTTGAGGGTTTTAGAGGTTATTATTTGATAAAAGCCTGAATTACTTTTACTTCGGTACTTCCCAAATTGATAATTTTAAAATGCTTTACACCAGCAGGAACAATAATGGTTTCGGCATAATGGTATTTCGCCGAATATCCTGTATCGGTTTCTAACAGAATTGCTTCGCCTTCTACCAACATCATAATATGACATTGTTGATTGGTTGGAAGACTAATTTGACGGATAAATTCTAACCTATTGATGGCATAAAAATGTTGCTCGTGTGTAGATAAACGCACGATTTGTCCATCGTCACATTGAGAAATAATGGTTTCTTTAGTAATTAATTCTTGTTCAACACGCTCGCCTTTTCTGGAAAAATCCAAGTTATTAAAAGCATGCTCAATATTGATAGGGCGAGGCTGACCTGCTAAATCGAGGCGTAACCAATCGTACATTTTGAAAGTAAAAATGTAGGGTGTCGCACTGATTTCCAGCACCATATTATTTGCTCCTGCACTATGAACTGTTCCATTAGGTATCAAAAACAAATCATGTTTTTTAGCTTCAAATGCCCTTACATACTTTTCAATATCTACGGGAATATTATTTTTGACGCTATTTTCAAGGACATCTTTAAATTCATTTGCTTGAATATCTTCTTGAAATCCTAAAAATACTTTTGCATTGGGTGCTGCATCTAAAATATAATAGGTTTCATCTTGCGTTATCGTTTCACCAAAGTGTTCTTGGATATATCTCAGAGATGGGTGACATTGGATAGATAAATTTCCTCCTTGGAAGGTATCCAGAAAATCAAAACGTATTGGAAATGCTGTTCCAAAGCGAGCCGCATCTTTTCCTAAAATACCTTCAGATTGCTGTTCCATAAGCCAATCAAATGATACTTCCAATAGCTTTTGGTCGCTTTCAAATACAAGACCATTTTCGGGTACAATCAATTCAAAAGACCATGCGTAATTGACTTCCTGCGTATTGATTTGTTCAAAATGTTCTTTCATCCACTGCCCGCCCCAAGCACCAGCTTCAAACCAAGGTCTTACCCTAATGGGTTGTTGAGTTAATTGTTTCAAACCCTTTTGCAATTCTTGAAAAAATATCCAATTGGTATCATATCGCCATTGTCCATCTGCCACAATTTCAATTCTTGCTGCGATAGATTGTCTGTGTGAATTACAAACTACCCAATCTACAAAGTAAAAGCGTTTGTACATCTGTACAGGGCTTTCGGGTTTTGTATTACCCAAATTGGTAATATGTCCCGCTCGCATGCGATACTGTATTTCGTTTTTTGGAAGGTCGAAATACACTATTTTACCCTTGCCAAACAGCGCAGAGCCTGTACCAATTACAATGGTTAAATCCGCATTCTGAGTCTCGAAAACCTGAGATTTGTATTGTTCCACCTCAAAAAAGTCAGACATAGACAAGTTCGTTTTTTTGCCCCAAACTGCGTCTTTTTCGCCCAGAAACGGATTTACTATTTGTGTGATGACTTCCTCATTTTTCATGAAATCAGCCATTTTAATCCACTCAACACCAATGCCAGCTTCTTGAAAATAAGAAGCTAGAATCTGCTGAATATAAAGCCAGTCATTACCAACGTAGCCATCAATACAGATACTTTTTTGGGTCATAATCCATTGAGCAAGCGTTTGGTATCCTTGAAAAATTTTACCATCGCCCAGCGTATGAAATGGATACATATTGTAAGTATCTTCGGGTATTTGGAGTTGACCTATAGTTTGGGGTAAAAGGGCTTGCGAACTTTTTCTCCAAGGTTTTGGCGGAGAGTCTATCAAAGAGGCCGCACCCATAATTGCTGATAATTCCATGAATTCAGATATTTTAAGGGGTATTTTAGATGTTGCTAATGCTTGTTGTAGTGGAGTAATAAAGAGCGAAGCAGATTTACAGATATTACCACCGATGACTACACATTTTGCCCCAAACTTGCCTATCCAAGGCATTAGGGCTTCTTTTAGGTTTTCACCATATTCTTCAAAAACCTGTTTGGCGGCACTATCTTCGTTTAGAGCAAGTGCTGCGATGGGCAAAACCGCCGAAAATTCATTCCCAGTAAGTTGAGTATAACGCTTTATTAACCATTGAGCTGACAGGTAATCTTCTGCAATGCCATCGGCAAAAGGGACATTATACAAATAGCCATTTTGAGGGATATTTTCGCCATACTTTACTACGGCTTGGTCTTCGATAAAAGTACTTCCCAGACCAGTCCCCAAAGTAATAGCCAAAACTTTTTCATAAACTTTCGTTTCAGTTGATAGACTTTCACCAATACCAAAACAAGTAGCGTCATTTTCAAAAAGAATAGGACAATTAGGTGACAAGGCTAATTGTTCACGAAGGATATTAGCAATGTTAAGTCCGTACAAGGCTTCATATTTATTTACGCCTTGCATCCAACAAACCCCCGTTTCGTAATCAAATGGACCTGGTATGGCCAACGTTATTCCCAGCATATTTTCTTTGGGAATATCAGCTATTGCTGTCTTGAGCGTATTTGTCCAAGTGGCTATAATTGTATCAGCATCAGTATTTTGCTGTATTGAAACCCTTTGCAAACTGGTATCAAGCAAAACTCTTGACGAAGCATCAATCAATGCTGCCGAAATATGCGAGCCTCCAATATCAGCTGACAAAATATATTTTTTGTTCAAATGTTCGTACATATTAAAATATAAAAAAATTAAGAAGACTTTTTAATATCAATTGAATACGTGAATTTATCCGAACGATAATAGCCCACGTTGAACTCAATAGGGCGGTTTCCGGGATCATACACGTATCTTTCACGGTATAAAACAGGCTCGTTTTTTGAAATCTGTAGCATCGAAGCTATTTCAGAAGCCAAAATCGCTTTGATATTTTCGCTAGAACGAACCACTTTTACACCATACTTAGCTTCGAGCATACTGTAGAGAGGTATTTCAAAATCTTCTTCCTTAGTTAAGCCAATGCGTGGGTGAAAGTAGCTTTCAAAATATACAATAGGGTCGTTATCAGTTCCTTTCAACTTTGATAATTTAAGTACTTCTCGACCTTCATTAATATTAAAAAATAAGGCAATTTTAGGATTGGCAGGCACAAACTCAGCTTTGACAAATAGGTTGTTTACTACAATTCCTCGCTCTTTCATTTCTTGGGTAAAACTATACCAGTGGTCGAGCGACGTTTCAAGTACTTTTTGAGGGGCTGCAGTAGTGCCGACACCTTTTTTACGTTTTAATAAACCTTCATGCTCCAACTTATTAGCAGCTTGTCTGATGGTACTGCGAGATACCCCCAACTGATTGGCCAGTTCTACTTCTTTGGGCAACAATGCACCATTGGCATATTCGGGTAGCGTCAGTAAATTTCTAATCAAATCCTCTACCTGTACATGCAAGGGTAATCTACTATTATGGTCTATCTGAAAGTTCATGTTTTATATGTTCGTACAAACGTACAAAATAAAAGTAAATAATCAATGATGTACTGTAGGGTTCTTTAGGGTCTTGATGATTTTGAATCTTATATTTTAACTATTTGAAAGATACAGCATAGTCACTGCCAAGTACACCATAGTCAGTAGCATTGACGGATTTCTACCCGAAGAGGTGCGTTACTAATAGACAAAAAATAAGGAGTAAGAGACTAAGATATACTCAGTAACATCACTCCTTACTTATAACTTTACTACTTAGAAATATTGGATAAATACTAGTAAATATGAATCTTCTCCAGCAAACTAAATTTTACTAAACGATAGCATTGCTGGATAATTTTAACTGCCATCTCCATGCATCTATTATACTTTCTTCTAGCGTTTTTTGGCTTTTCCATTTTAAGAGCGTTGAAGCTTTATCTACATTCCCAAAAATCTTTTCAATATCACCAGCACGTCTTTCTCCAATTACATAGTTTAGTTGTTGTCCACTCACCTTTTCAAACAAATTGATGAGTTCTAAAACAGTGTTTCCTTTACCAGTACCAATATTATATACATCGTAAGATGAAGTACTCTCCTTTTCTTTCAAGGATGCTAATGCTGCTACGTGGGCTTTGGCTAAATCTACAACATGAATGAAATCTCTGATACAAGTCCCATCTGGCGTATCGTAATCATTACCATAAATAGTCAACTTTTTACGAATACCAACAGCTGTTTGTGTAACAAATGGTACTAAATTACTCGGTACTCCACATGGCAATTCACCAATAAGACCAGAAGGGTGAGCGCCAACAGGATTAAAATAACGTAATGCAATGGCTTTCAATGCTACTTTTGAAGCAACTGTATCTCTAATAATATCTTCACAGATTACTTTTGTATTACCATAAGGAGACGTCGCTTGTTGCCGTGGCGTAAGTTCTGTTACTGGAATATTTTCTGGCTGACCATAAACAGTACATGAAGATGAAAAAACGAAATTTGTTACGCCAGTCTTGAGCATTACATCTAATAAAGTAAGGGTAGAAGTAACATTATTTCTATAATAGTCTAAAGGTTTTTCTACTGACTCCCCGACAGCCTTTAAAGCGGCAAAGTGTATAACACCTTCAATTTTTTCATTAATAATTATCTGTTCAAGTATCTCTGGATTGTTACAGTCCTCTTGATAATATTTCACTGGGAATCCCAAGATTTGTTCTAATCTTTTAATTACCGAAATGTCAGAATTACTAAAATTATCAATAATAACTGATTCAAAACCAGCATTTGATAATTCTATAATGGTATGCGAGCCTATGAATCCTGCTCCTCCTGTTACTAATATTTTCATAATTATTATTTATGCCAGTAAATCACACACTTCAAGTGCTATTGTTTTGGCTTCTTCATACGTTCTAGCTTCAGCATAAATACGAATGATGGCTTCTGTGTTCGATTTCCGTAAATGCACCCAAGCTTCTGGCATTTCTATCTTGATACCATCAATCGTAATTAAATTAAAATGCTGATACTTATCTTTAATCCTTTCTAAAATAGTTTCTAAACTAATTTCTTCTGATACGTTTATTTTGTACTTAAACATTTCATAAGCTGGATAGCTTTTCTTTAAAGCCGACAAAGTAATATTACTTGTTGATAAATGACTTAGCAGCAAGGCTATTCCCACTAAAGCATCACGTCCATAATGTAAAGCTGGGTAAATGATTCCTCCATTACCTTCTCCACCAATAATGGCATTTGTCGCTTTCATTTGTTCTACAACATTTACTTCGCCAACTGCCGATGACGTATAGGTTACTCCGTACTTTTTAGAAATATCTTTAAGTGCCATAGTAGATGACAAATTTGAAACCGTATTACCTTTTTCTTTACTTAATATGTAATCCGCTACAGCAACTAGTGTATATTCTTCGTTAAAAGGTTCTCCATTTTCGCACATCAACACCAGTCTATCAACATCAGGGTCTACAGCGATTCCAATATCAAAACCTCCTGCCTGCATTTTTGCTTGCAATTCTCCTAAGTTTTCAGTGAGTGGTTCAGGGTTATGTGCAAAAATTCCTGTTGGTTCACCATTTATTAGTTCAATACTTTCTATGCCTAGCTGTTCTAATAAATGACTTACTGCGATTCCTCCTGATGAATTCACAGCATCTACCAGCACTTTATAGTTTTGACTACGAATCGTTTCAACGTCAACTAAAGGCAAAGAAAGAATAGCATCAATATGCTCGTGTAAAGCATTATCTTTGATGAAATATGAGCCTAAACTATTTATTTCTGTATATTCAAAAGCATTTGAATTGGCTATTGATAATACTTCACTGATTGATTTTGATGAAATAAATTCACCCTTTTCGTTCAATAGCTTTAGCGCATTCCATTCCATTGGATTATGACTAGCCGTAAGAATAATTCCACCAATAGCATTTTCTGCCACTACTGCCATTTCAACAGTTGGTGTTGTCGAAAGTCCAACATCTACCACATCTAAACCCATCGACCGAAGCGTTCCGCTTACTATTTGGCTAATGATGTCTCCAGAAAAACGAGCATCTCGACCAATTATAATTTTACGGCTTTGATTGTTTTTTTGCTTCAACCAAAAACCAAAAGAAGCTACAAATTGAACAATATCATTAGGAGTAAGCCCCTCCCCTACTTTTCCGCCAATTGTTCCTCTAATTCCTGAAATAGATTTAATAAGTGTCATTAGAATTGGTAATTTTTTCTTAAATATTCCTGAACTGTAGCTAAATCATGTTTACTGGTTAAGTCTGGTACATTTTCGTCCATCGGAATACAACAAACAGCATTTGGATGTTGAAAAACCATCATACTTATAGAAGTAGGTAATTCTTTTTCATTACGTATTGGATGAAAAGGTGTTTCTTTCAGGAATGGTAATATCTGTTCTGTGGTTACCATAAAAGCATTCATACTTACCCCTACTCTCCCTGTCTCTTTTAAAAGATGTTCAATGATTCCTTCACTTGGTTTTTCGATAATTGACTCTAAATAGTTTCCTTCACTTGTTCGGATAACTGCAAATGCTTTAATTCTTTCGGGAGGAAATTCAAGAAAATCTCTATTGTAACTAATGAGAGCATTATTGGCAGGACAACTCCAGAGTGCTTCCATTGCTTTTTGAGAATACAAATTATCACTGTTCAATATCAATATTTGTCCTTTTTGCCAGTCTGTATGTTGGCTTAATGCTTGATATACCGCATCGGCTGTTCCAGCAGGTTTTTCTCTGTCAGAGTCGATGTATTGTCTTGCAAAAGAAATCTTTAGTCCCCAAGTATCGTCATTAAGCATTTGGTTTTCGTAATATGCTTGGGTAAAATCATCATTCGGGTGTAGCAGTAATAAAATCTCCTCAAATCCTGCTAAATGGGCATTAAAAAGCTGATAATCAATCAATGATTTTCCAGCTCTTCCAAGCCCTATCATTCCTTTGGTTAAAGTATCAGCTTGCTCTATTAATTCTTGTGCTACTTCAACATTTTCAGCAACTTTTTTCATGCGAGAAGCCACGCCCCCTGCCAGTATTAATATTCTCTTTTTCATTATTGGATAATTATTTATAATCTTAAAATATTGTTTAACAGAAACTTACGACTTAGGGTTACTTTATTTTTCAACACGAGTTCCCTCACCTATTTCTATAATATAGGCTTTTCCTCCTTCTTTTTCGATGGCTTCTGCTACGGCTTCTGGATTGTTCGGAGCGTATGCAAACATACAGCCACCACCTCCTGATCCATTGATTTTAGCCCCCAATGCTCCTGCTTTCAAAGAAGCATCAATCATTCGATTAATTTTTGCTGTTGAAATCTTTTTTGCATCTCGTAAATTAGCCTGATGTAATGTTAGCAATTCACCAAAACGAATATCATTAACTTGATTTTTCTCCAGTATTTCTTTAGCTTCTAATAAAATATCTCTATCCGAAAGATTTCCTTTCAGCAATAACATTTCCTCTGAAGAAAGTAAATCCTTAAACTTATTAGCACTGAATTGTGTTGCTTTTGATAAATCAAAATTTGGTTCAATACTTTTGATTTTATTGATGATTCCCAACATACCATATTTTACGTGTTTAAGTATATTGATAGTATCTTTTGGTTCTTGAGAATCTCCTAATACGAATGTTCCCAATTGTGGGGCATAAGTTTTTATCCGAATCTTGGGTTTACTTTCAAGATAAATAATATCCCCTAATGCTGTGGAATATTGATCCATCATGCCTCCTGGTTCTGAAAACTCCAATACTTCCGCTTGATATGCTAATTTCGCCATTAATGTGGCTGTTGGAGTAATAGGGTTTTCGGCCATTCTAATTAAAAAATTCACCCAAGTAACCATCAATGCAGATGAACTTGAAGTGCCAGAATTAATTGGAATATCGCCACGAACAACGATGTCAAAACCTGTCGAAAATTGATAGCCCAAGCGTTGTAATACATTCATTACACTTCTAAAATAATCACGCTCAAGTATATATGGCAGCTCAGGTTTTATTTCAAAAAACTCTTCTTTGTCTATATCGGGCATTGATATATAAACAACGTTATCCCTTCTTCGTGTGCCTGTAATACTTACTCGCTTTGAAATTCCTGCTGCAATTACTGGCAAACCTAAATAGTCCTGATGTTCTCCAAACAGACAAATCCTACCTGGAGTTGATACTTTTAAATGATTCATAAATGTTTTGTTTCGACAATCATCCTTATATAAAATATGGTGATTGTTAGTAATAAAATAAGCTAATCTTAGAAAGAAGTAAATCCTTTCTTTTTATTTTGATTGATTATAATAGATTATTGGACATGATAAAAAATCATTTCCCTTATCTACATTTTTCATGTCAGTCGGCAAATGATTATAACTAATGTTGTTCTATGAAAATTTAAAAAACGGCTATTCTGTTTTCAGTTTTAATAAGATTCTCCCTTATTGAATCTCAACAAACTTAAAAACAGAGTAGCCATCTTAGACTTTTGACATAATTACTTTACTCAAAACCTATTTAAACGCCGTTTTGACTGGTCGACCAATCCAAACTTGTGGTGTTTTTAGTTTAAAAAGCATAGCAATCGTTGCGGCGGTATCAAAAGTCATTACACTTTCGGTGATTTCATGATTGGCACGAATTCCAGCACCTGTAATAATCCAAGGAATTTGCATTTCTTGCATTGAAATAGCACCGTGTCCTTTATTGATTCCACCGTGGTCGGCCGTAAAAATTATTACAGTTTTGTCGGCAATACCAGCATCTTGAATACTTTTCAGAATCGTACCTATATGGGTATCCGTTCTCTCTACAGACTGGTAATACTCGGGCGTAGCGTGTCCAACGTTGTGTCCAACGCTATCAACATCATGCAAATGAATAAACAGAAAATTGGGTTTCTTCTCTTTGATGTAACTTACGGCTGCATTGGTAGTAGCCACATCGCCATCACAATTCTGGTCTTTATTTACGGCTTGTTTCGGAAACAAATACCCTATTCCGCTCCATTCGTAAACTACACCTATTTCGCTTGCTGGTTTTGCTTTTCGTAACAAACTATACACCGTAGGGAACATGCCGTATTCGTCTAATATTCTGGCGGGCAAATCGGGCTTTTTACTTCCCCATGTGGTATAGCCGTGTAACTCTGGTCCAGCACCCATGACCATTGAAGCCCAATTGGGAGCACTTGACGATGGCAATACTGAGCGCGCTTGCATCGTCCAAGAGCCTTCTTGCATGAGTTTTCGTAAATTAGGTGCATTGACACTTTTGAAAGCATAAGCTCCCAAGCCATCAACGCCTATCAGAATTACGTGTTCTACTTTTTTCTGAGCAAAGCTCAATTGGTACAAAAACAATAGTAGTAATACTTGAAAAAGCTTTCTATTGAATAAATTCAACATAAGGATTGATTTAATGGGCGAATTAGTGTTTATCTAATTCGCCCAATTGTTGAGGCATTGGAAAAATCACTCCAATTCCCATGGTTTTTAATAATGATGCTCGTGATAATGGTTCTCTAAAGTACCATCTTCATATAGCTTCAGAATTGCATAGCCTGGGGCTGTTTCTTGGTAATAGTAAGGTTTAGCAGAATTTTCATCGCCTTTTTCCCACCAAAATCCACTCATCGCTCCATTACAGAAATATTGAACGCCATTAAAAACATTGCTATCAAGTAAATGCTGATGTCCTGATAAACAAACCTTTACTTTTTCTTTATGTTTATAGAAAAGCTTTCTCAAAATTACATTGTCGCTATGCGTGCCACCTACCCATGCTCCTGTTACAGAAAGAATAGGGAAATGCGACATCAGTAAAGCAAAATGCCCAGTAGGAACATCTTCTAAGCCTTTTTCAAGCCATGCCATTTGCTCTGGGTCTAAAGAAACACCTTTATTATTCCCGTCTAAAATAAAGAAATGCCAGTTTTTCTTTGAAAAGCTGTAATAGCGATGTGGCATTCCTAAGCGTTTGGCGGCATAATTGACTCCGTACATTTCATCTTCTTTAGACGGAGCATGCCACCAAGGGTCATGATTGCCAACACAGCTATGCAACTCGTATTTATCTATTACTTTGATACTTTCGTCCCATGCACTCCACTGGTCAAGCATTTTTTCACGAGTAACGTCGCTATAATCTGCCGCAAAAATGGAATCGCCGCTATTGAGGAAAAAATCTACTTTATGTGTCATTACTTCCTTCAAACATTTCTGGAAACGTTCAGGGGCATTATCTCTACGACGGAGATGAACGTCTGTAATATGACCAATAGTCAATATTGGTTTGATTTTGCTACGCAAATCTTGATTTGCCTGTGCCTCTTTGGTAGAAGCTCCTATAGCGGTGGCTGCCAAAGAGCTACTGACAAGAAAGTCTCTTCTCTTCATAAAATTACCAACCTGTTGGTTGAGTTAGGTTTTTGTTTAAAATAATTTGCTGTTGTGGTATCGGGAAATAGTAATATTTACTTTCGTTAAAATCACGAGGTTGATTTTTGTCTTTCGTGAAAACGATATTTCCAGAAGTACCATTGCTCAAATAAAAACTTCCATCAGAAAGGTAATATTTTACAATTTTACTTTTAATATCTGCTGGTAAAGTTGCCAAAGGTTCTTCTTTGCCTGGAGCTTCCAAAATAGCAATATCTTCTTTTCCATCGCCAGTTACATCTATTCCTCCTAATTTAGATACATACATTCCATTAGAAGCCTTAACCAATAACTTTCCTACTTTCCAACGATATATATCATCAAAACGGAAGCCTTCGCAAGCTAATTCAACTCTTCTTTCACGTCTGATTTCTAAAATAACCCCTTTGTTACTTCCACTTACATTGGGATATTTATTGGATAAATATGAGTCGGGATTAGCATTGGCATTGCTCAAATTCAAGTCGGGCATTCCAACTCTTTTACGAAGTAGATTGACTGTTTTGTCCAAATCTGTTTGTGTTAATTGCCCTAGTTCTGCTTTTGCTTCTGCATAAACTAATAATGGTTCAGCTAAACGGTAAATAGGAAGGTCAGTATAGTTTAGTCCATATCCACCACGCAAAGATGGATCACGTGGATAGAATTTTACTTGCAAATATCCACCGAAACTTGGCTTCGGTAAATAAGGGTTTGTACCTGGAACTGTGGTAAAACCTGGAGGCATAATTGTTTCAGATAATCTAGGATCACGATTAGCAAAAGACTCTACAAAACCCAATTTATCATAATTACTTTTTGAAGTAAATGTCGTTCCATCACTGTTTAAGAAATCATTCGCTAAGTCTTGGCTTAAAGCCCATTGCCAGTCTAATACAACGTGCGTATTATTGGTAATTCCGTCTTCTTTGCTGTTCTTATTGAGCATAATAACCTCCTTATTGGCAGATAAGTTGTTACTTGAGAAAAGGTTTCTAAAATCTACCGCACCATTTCCCGTGCTAGTCAGTGAAAAACCACCACGTTCCATCACCTCTTGGGCTGCACTCGCTGCACGAGTAAGGAATCTTGTTGAAGTACTTTTCAAATTTAATTCATCATGATACAAACGGAAAGTTCCCTCGTGTAAAGAAGTACGGGCCAATAATGTCAGGGCTGCCCATTTTGTCACCATGGTATTGTTGGTTCTTGAGGGTAAAATATTAGCAGAAGCATATTCTAAATCGTTCATGATTGAATCTACCACAACAGTACGGGGGTCTTTGGCTTTATAAAGCATCTGTTCATCATTTGAAGCAAGCACTGCTGAGTACCAAGGCACATCGCCATATCTTTTTACCATATCATAGTAAACCATTGCTCTAAAGAATCTACCAACGCCGATGTAATGTTTTATGAGTGACGGATCGCCAGAAGCCTTTCCTGCGCGAGTAAGGAAAAAATTAATCCGACGTACAGTACCCCAAGCGTTCCAGCCTCCTACCGAAGCAGGTGTTAGTGATCCACGAATTAAGTTTTCAGTATCACTCCCTCCTGTATAAACTGAAAGATTATCTGAATAAATATCCTCCCAACGTGGGCCAATCGAGCCATAAAACCCATTTGTATATGTCTCTAAGTCAGACACATTGGCAAAGAAAGTATCCTCTGTAATAGCCGTTTGTGGTTTACGGTCAAGGAAATCGTCTTTACATGATACACACAAAGACAATAATATGAGTAAAGAAATTTTAATATTTTTCATAATCTAAAGAGCTGAAATTAAAAGTTTAGATTTAATCCAAAAGCATAAGTACGCTGAAAAGGATACACTGCGTTAGCGCTACTACCACTACCTAATGTTTCAGGGTCTAATTTCACTTTGGTATAAGTTATTTCGAAAATATTTTCTGTGCTTACAAACAACCTAACTTTATCAATCTTAGCTTTTTTCAATAATGAAGCTGGTAGCGTATAGCCAAGGGTGATATTTTTGACTCTCATATAAGCGGCATTTTGCATATATTTTTTGTTGGGTAATGACAACTGTTCTCCAGAGTTCTCTGCTGTATAAGCACGAATAGCAGGGAAATATGCGTCAGGGTTTTCAGGAGTCCAGTGGTCTAAGTTTTGTACGGTAACGTTAGTCCAAGGTTGGGCAAATACTCCCCAGAAATAAACATTTGAAGCATCTGGATACCAATCACGCTTAGCAACACCTTGCATAAACACACGTAAATCAAAGCCTTTCCAAGAAGCACTCATATCCATCCCAAAAGTATATCTTGGGCGACTATTACCGATTTTATACATATCACCTGGGTCATTTACGGTTTTTTGTCCTTTGTTTACAATGCCATCACCATTTCTGTCAGCAAAAATTGGGTCTCCCACAAAGAATTGATACGATTGCTCAGCTGCTCCCATCGCTTTCTGGTCAGGGCTATTTTTGAGTTGTTCTTGATTTTGGAAATAGCCAATTATATCAGCTCCCCATATCTCGCCAATTTCTTGTCCTTCATAATATTGATTCAACAATTTACTTGGATTATCAAAACGTGTGATATAACTACGGCTATCAGCCAAGTTAAACGCCAAATTATACTGAAAAGGTGATTTTCCTAGGTTAAATTGGTCTCTCCAACCAAGGCGGAACTCCCAACCTGTTGTTTTTAAATCACCTGCATTCTCTTTAGGTACACTTGTTCCAAAAACTGCAGGCAACGCCTTTCCCGGAATAAGCATATCATTGGTATAACGAGTAAACTTATCGAAGTTGACTTGTAGGCGGTTACTCATAAAAGCTAAATCCATACCAAAGTTGACAGTCGCAATTTTTTCCCAAGAAAAATTACCAGAAACCGCTCCAGGAGCATTTACTGTCTGAGGGCGAGATGTACCTAAAATCTGAGAAACTTGCGAAGAAGACATACTTGGTATATAATCATATTCACCAACAGAAGCTTGGTTACCAAGTATTCCATAAGAACCTCTTAGTTTCAACAAACTAATAAAATTGTTGGAATTGATATTACGAATAAATTCTTCGTCAGAAACAACCCATCCAGCAGATACAGACGGGAAGAAGCCCCATCTTTTACCTTCTGGGAAACGGGATGTTCCGTCATATCGACCGTTTAATTCTAAAAGATATTTATCATTATAACTATAACCTAAGCGGTAAAATATGCCTCTTACAGCCCAATCAGCGATTGATTCTGAAGAGCTCATCGTTCCCGTACTTAAACCGATTGATGGCAGCGTTGTAGATATAATGTTGTTTCTGCTAATACTAGAAGAGATACTTTTTCTATACTCTTGGTTGAAACCAGCCAATGCTTGGATAGAATGTTTGCCAAATAACTTATGCAAATCACCATAAAAGTTGAATACTGTATAATCAGTATTACCATTGATGTTCTGAGCCCAGCTTGTGGTTGAACCTGTATTCAAAATGGGGTTATTGGGACCTGTTTTGTAAGGAATAGGTACATCAAAAGCTCTGGTTAAGCTGGCTCCACGTCTGAAGGTAGCCTCTCCTTTGATATCGAAAACACCTTTTATTACCGTTGCTTTAGCCCCAAAACTACTTTGTAATTCAGTGATTGATGCTGCCGAACGTCCACCATCTTGTAATCTCCCTAATAATCCCGCTCCTGAGCTCGTCCAAGAACCATCTGGATTACGAGGAATATCCAAAGAGTTTGTTCTATTTACATTCCAGAAGAAATTGCCATCAATAAACACAGGAGAATCATAATTAGTAAAAGTAATCTGAGTATTATTACTAAAAGAGAGCCACTTTGTTACATTCAAATCTACTTTCCCACGGATATTATATCTTTTATAAATATCATTTCCATACTTCAAAAGTCCGTCTTGTTGATAATAATCAGCTGAAAAATAATAGCTTAAATTCTCTGCTCTTTTTGAAATAGAAACATTTGAATTATAAGTTGGTGCTGTTGGTTGATAGGCTTCTTGAATCCAGTTAGTATTACCATAATAAGCCCAATTGGATGGCGTGGTTGGGTCAATAATTGCCGCTGGTAGGGAGAGATCACCAGAACGCTGTTTTGCATATACTCTTACTGCGTCTGGATATAAATTGTAAAGCGGTATTCCAGCTTGATGTTTTATGCTCATTACCTGATAAGGGTCAGTAACCAAGTCTGGCATTTTTCCAATTGTTCTGAATCCTACATTTGAATTTACGGTAACATTCATTTTATTGCCTTGTGGGGTCTTGGTTGTAATTAGCACAACACCAAATGCAGCTCTTGCACCATAAATAGCTGCCGAAGAAGCGTCTTTCAAAACTGTAACACTCTCAATATCATTGAAGTTAATTCTTGAAACTTCAGCTACTGTAAAAGGAACGTTATCAACCAATACAAGAGGATCTCCTCCATTGATACTTGTAATACCTCTAATATTAAAACTTGGGGCTGCACTTGGACGACCACTTGGGTTTGAGATATTCAAATTGGGGATAAGACCTTGTAAACCAGAGGCTACGTTATTGATAGGACGACCCTCAAGTTGTTTTGAACTGACGGCATCTACAGAACCGGTTAGATTGATTTTCTTTTGAGCACCGAAACCGACTACGATAACTTCATCGATATTTTTATCTTCCGACAACAATCTTATTGTAATATTCGACTGTTTTCCAATTTCAATGATTTGTGATTTGTAGCCGATGTAAGATACTATCAGCTTTGTGTTTTCTTGAACAGATAAAGTAAAGTATCCATCAGCATCGGAAACTGTTCCTACCGTGCTTCCATCTACTTTGATATTTGCTCCTGCTAATGGTTTATCATTTTCATCCGTGACTCTCCCTCGAAGATTTTTATCTTTAAAAATAGCAGATGAAATGTTGTTCCGAAAAGGAGAGCCAATAGCCACAATCGGGCAATAACATAGGATAAAAAGCGTCACTGCGAATAAGCGGGACAGCGTAATCAATCGCCATTTTGTAGGGCGACGATTATTAATCCGGGTAAAAGTGTTCATAACTCAGACCGATATTTTAAAAGTTAAAGGAGATAAATTGAGTAATAAGACAGACTTTGCACCTGCAGGGCGGATAAACTTAACAAGCTAATTTAAGAAAACTAAATATGCCTGCTAAAATTATCAGTACAAATTTAATAAACTTTTGTTTAATATAAATAAACTTTTTATAAAATAATTTATGTTATATATAATAAAAATATAATTCAGTATAAATATTGGGAAATCAACAAAACTGTAAGTATCCTTATAAAAGATTTTTAACTTAAATTTTGAGATAAATGACCAAAAATCGGTAATATTGTACCTATGGAAGCATTATTTATATTAGAGGTTGGCCGCCGAATAAAACAACAAAGGCTTGATAAAAGAATGACATTACAGGAACTGGCCGACAAGTCGGGGGTCAGTAAAGGCTTAGTTTCTCAAATAGAAAACGGCCGAACTATTCCCTCACTCTCGGTAATGTTTGGTATCATTCAATCATTAGAAATTGAAGTAAGCGAGTTTTTTCAAGGGCTTAGTCTTCTTGAGCCAACAATTTTGGTTAACCGTAAATCAGAATATACTACATTTGAAAAAGAAGATGCTAAGGGTTTTAGTTACAAGCGTATTATGATGCGTAATCTTCCTTCTAGTACAATAGATTTTGTTCTTTTAGATCTGAGCAGTGACTCTTACCGTGAAGAAGTCACTACGGATGCTTATGAGTTTATTTATGTGATAAAAGGTCAAACAGAATATAAGATAAATGATCAATCTCTTTTGCTTGAAGAAGGAGATTCAATGTTTTTCGATGGAAGATTACCTCATCTACCAAGGAATATTTCAGATACTACTTGTCAGCTTTTTGTAATTTATTTCTTTGCGCAAAGTAGCTAACCCTTTCTATATACGTTTGTGTAATTTTAAAGAAATAAGTAAAGAGGAAAGTAAACACATCAAAGCTATTAGTAAAAAAATATGCGCTGTATTACCAGTAATGTCAATCAGTTTTCCAAGAATGGGCTCTCCAAGAGCCGCAAATAGATAGCCAGTCATATTCATCAATCCGATTCCAGTACCTGTTCGTTCATTTCCCAACATCTCTGGGCATAAAGTCCAATAGTTACTCTGAGGGCCATAGACAAAAAATCCTGCAAACAACATCATTAATCCTTGTAGCATTAAGTTATTTACTGGAGCGACATAAATAACTAATGCTATAATCATACTCATCAGCATTCCAAAACGAATAGATGCAATTCTGTCACCTTTGAATATAGTGTCTGAAAGTACACCAAATGAAAGTGCTCCAATAGACATTCCGACAGGTAACAAAAAGGTCATCCATAACGAATGCTGATTCTGTTTCCAATTATTTCCTAAATAGTGTACAGGCACCCAAAAAATAAAACCATACCTTGCCATACTCTCAAAAGCAAATGAAAGCGTAACAATTAAAAAGCCCTTATTTCTAAAAATGTCTTTATAACGGTCAAGCCATTTATCTTGCTGTGCATGTTGTTGTGAGTTTTCGTCTAAATCAAGGAAACCTAGCTCTGATGGTTTGTCTCTAGCAAAAATTAAAAATATGGTAGCTGTTACAAATAAAAGTAATACTGGCAAGCGGAAAAGTATTCTCCATTCATGCTCTTCTTGTAAAATAAAAATAGAAATAAGATAAGTAACTACAGACGAAACTCCTGCTGCCATTGTATAAAAGCTAAATGCTTTTCCTTTTTCTTCATTATTCCACCAATTAGAAATTAGTTTTCCTCCTGGCGCCCAAGCCATTGATTGAAAAAAACCATTTAATGCCCATAATACAAATACCAATTCTATTGTATTTACAAAACTAATGGCCACATTAGCAGCAATCGATAAATATGCACCAAGTGGCATCATAATTCTTGCACTATAACGATCTGCAAGATTACCACTTACAAACTGTCCAACAGCGTAACCCAACAACATCGAAAAACTAATCCATCCAATTGTTGTAAAAGGAACTTTAAAATATTCCGCCATTCCATGCGCAGCCCAACCAAAGTTGTGTCGACCAGTATAAAAAAACAAATAGCAAATCATTGTTAATATCAACATTTTCCATTGCTGTTTGCGAAATAAATTGGGCATATTTTTGTTTTTTTAGTTATTTAAACGAATGCCTACTCTCAGAGGTTTATGATCAACAGCATATTCAAATGCTTGTTGTCCTTGAGCTAGGGAAAACTCTTTACCAATTATTTTTTCAAAAGGGAAATGTGTGTAATTACGCTCCATAAAATCAACTGCATAAACAAGGTCTTCATAATTATAGTTATGCAAACCCTTAATAGTAATTAGTTTTCTTACAATTTGTTCTGCATTAATCTTCAAGTTGCGTGAATGGAAAACGGCACCAATCCATATTGCTATTCCTCCTACGCCTAGTGCTATAAGACCAGCCTCCATAGCTTCTGCTGCTCCACTCATATCAAACACAACATCTATCTTATTTGAATGTTTATTGAGTAATGCTGAATTTCCTTCAAGATTTCCCTGTTGCAACATGTATGTTTCATCAGCTCCAAAATCTAAGGATTGTTTCAATCTTTCTGCATTTATATCTGCAGTAAATATGTTAGCTGCTCCTGCATCCTTACACATGGCTACACACACTATGCCAAGTAAACCTAATCCTGTAATTAGTACACGCTTAGATTTTAAATCACCAGCAAGTCGCAAAGCCCCAGCAACAGTTGCCACAGAGCAATTGATTGTCGCAGCTACGCTCAAAGGTATGTTCGAAGGAATTTTTAAAACAGCAGTGTTTTTCTTTAATATACAATAATCAGCCAATCCTCCATGAAATGCATCATTATCAGTAACTTGGGCATGACCATACTTGAACAATCCCGAAGATTTCTGTGGCATTCCTCTAAGTGCCTCTATTGATTTTGGGTCTGACGAAAAAATACTCCAAGTAACTCTATCTCCTTTTTGTAATTGACTCCCTATATAATCATGATTAGAATGCTCCGTCCCTATTTCTATGACTTCACCAACAATTTCATGACCAAGTACACTTGGTGTCTTTTCATGCCTTAGTCCACAAAAGGTATGAAGATCGCTCCCACAAATAGTTGTATACAGATTCTTTACAAGAATCTCCTCAGGTCCTATTGGAGGAAGCTCTCTTTCGATAAGCTCCATTTTTTCATTAGCTCCGTTAAACACTAGAATTTTACCTAAACGCATTTCTAATTAGTAAATAAAAAATTGAATATGATACAAATATAGTAATTCAAAAGTTTATTAATACTAAACTTTTGTTTATTTTAATGTTAAATTAAAAACAATTTTGTACTGTCATCTAAATGAAATAACTAAGATGTGTAAATTTGTGATATTGTTATGAAGCCTCAGCCTCGATATGACTACTAATTAAGAAGAGTATAATATAAAAAGTGTAGAACTGAAAAGTGTACATTGAAAGCGAAGAGGAGTTGTCTTTATACAAAAACGCCAGACTTTAAAACCCATTACTTCGCTTATCGTTTACTTCGTTTTTAAAAATTAACTAAATATTTCTTTAACTCTTTTTTGTGTAAATCCTGGTGAAGTCGTCATTCCTTTTCCTCCAATACCTGTAGCAATAAAGATTTTTTGTTCTATATCATGTTCATAAATTCCACCATCTTTTGTTTGGGAATAATAACCTGCCCAGTATTGTTGTATTTGCCACGTTGGTAAATCTATCATTCGTTGTGCTTCTTTTAAAATTAAGTCATTGATAGTGATATCAATACTAAAATCTAAATCAGCAGCTTGTTGTATAGAAGCATATTCATGCGAATCACCAATAATAATACTGCCGTCAATAGCCTGTTTGAAGAGAATATGAATACCCCATTTTTGGTATTCCTTCAAAAATTCGGGGAAATGAATTGTTGGGTAGGACTCACAAGATTTAAAACTGTCGTATCGACGAATACTTAATCCCGAAAGAATATTTCCCCGAAGCTCTATTTGGGGCATCGGAACAGTTGACATCATATTTAGCTTACAGATACTCAAATCACTATTTTCAAAGAGTTCTGGGAATAATGCTTTAAAATCTCGTCCATTACAAATGGCTACCTTTTCCGCAAAAAACTTTTCTCCTTTGGCACTAACAACCTCACAAATGCCTTGATTTATGCTACAATCAATTACGGTTGTGTTGTTGAGATATACCAATCCATATTCTTGAATCAATAAATTACGAACTCGGTTTACCATCAAACGAGGTTCGACCGAAAATTCTTGAGGAAAAAACAAACCTCCTTTACAATAGGAATTTTTTAAGGATGGAATTTTTTCGATACAACTTTTCGAATTTAATAAATTAGCTTGGTAATCTCTTTCCTGAAAAAGCTGTTTAGCTTCTTCCAACAATTGTAATTCGTCATCGTCAGAGGCTAGGTAATACGAACCATTTGGTCGTGCCGAAATATCTGTTTGTTGTTGAATATTACCGTAAATTTCTAAAGAAGTACGACCATATTCAAACCAAGTATCAAGGGCTTGACCCGAAGGAACTACTTGTCCGAAATTCCGAACGGTAGCTTCTACGGGAGTCGTATCTTTTTCGAGCATCAAAACTTTTTTACCTGCTTTCAATGCATGAAAAGCATGAAATGTACCAAGATTACCGGCTCCAACAACAATTAAATCATATTTAGTCATGATGTATAGTTAAATAAGTTGAGAGGATTTAGTTCAAATATTTTTTAATCGACGCAATATTGGGCAATAAACCGTCATTTTGATAAGGCCTTAACTGTGTTTCGGAGTGCGTACCATTGGTTACTCCCAATGAATATTTGACACCAGCTTTCTGCCCTGACAATAAATCGGAAGGAGTATCACCAATATTAATAACCTGCTTGGGGTCAGTAATGCCAAATATTTGCATCGCATATTGAATCATATCTGGTTCTGGGCGACCATTTTTTACTACCTCTGGCGTAATAGAGGCATCAATAAGACTATTCCCATTGGCGATATATTGCTCATTTAACCCATCTAACCAACCTAATTTTCCCAGAATAATATCGGCTACTTTTCGATAAAAACCTGTTGTTAGGGCAATATTGATTTTTTTCTCTCGAAGAAAAGAAAAAATTTCTAAACATCCTTCTGTTGGATAAACGGGGTTATCGAGATAATGATTTTCAAGGATTTCGCAGAATGTCTGGTATGATTCATCTACTTTTCTCTGTATCTCTATATTATCGGTTAACTGTTCCGACCAAAGAAGTTCAAATACATATCTTTTGGAATAGCCTTGCAAGGCTAATACTCTTTCAGGACTTACTATTAGCCCTGTTTGAGAGGCTGCTTTTATAAAACAAATTTCTACCTCGTGTTGGTCTTGGACAGTTGTGCCAGCCATATCAAACACTACCAGTTTAATTGCACTCATAATTATTGAATTAATATAGTTTTTAGTTTTCTATCGAAAATCACGATAGAAAAGAACTTGGTTTAATATAAGTAATATGCTTAGGGATATTTATTTAAAGGCATCCATGACAGGTTTGCCAATCCATACTTGCGGTTGCTTTAATTTAAAAAGTTTGGCAATGGTTGCTGCAGTATCGAATGTCATTACGCTTTCGGTCACTTCATGATTCGTTTTTATACCAGGGCCGGCAATAATCCATGGTATTTGCATTTCCTGCATCGAAATAGACCCATGATTTTTGTTGATTCCTCCGTGGTCGGCTGTAAAGATTATTACCGTTTTCTCTGCAATACCTGCATCTTTGATACTCTGAATAATTTTTCCTAAATAAGTATCCGTTTTTTCTACCGATTGGTAATATTCGGGCGTATCGTGACCTATAGAATGTCCCACGTGGTCAACTTCGCCAAAATGGATAAACAAAAAATTAGGTTTTTTCTCTTTGATATAACCTACTGCTGACAATGTAGTAGCACTATCTCCTTCACAATTTTGGTCTTTATCAACTGCTTGTTTTGGAAACAAAAATCCAATTCCATCCCATTCATATATTACGCCAATTTGGCTTGATGGTTTGGCTTTTCGCAATAAACTGTACACATTCGGAAACATCCCGTATTCATCTAATACTCGTGCAGGTAAATCAGGTTTTTCGCTACCCCAAGTAGTATAGCCATGTAATTCTGGCCCAACACCCATTACCATTGAAGCCCAATTAGGAGCGCTCGACGAAGGTAAAACAGAGCGTGCTTGCATTGTCCAGCTACCTTCGCTCATCAACTTTCTTAAATTGGGCACACGAGTTTTTTTAAATGAGTAAGCTCCTAAGCCATCTACACCTATCAATATAACGTGTTCAATTTTACTTTGAGAAAAAATCGTTTGAGAAAAAACAATAAATAAGAATGTTTGTAAGATTATTTTTGTCAATTGGTTTAACATAATATCTGAACTTTTATGAAACTAAAAAAATGCCTATCATATTAATTATTATTAACGTGATGAAATTGATTGTGCAAATATATTAAACTTTTGTTTAGTATTAATAAATATTTTTATTTTTTTCAAGTGAGAGATATGTGGTAATTTATCCATCTACTCCTAATTAAAATTTAGTTTAAATCTTCCCTTTTATGGAGATACTATCAATAATGAACTCTCCTATCCATTTCGATGCTTTCTCGTAAGAACAACTGAAAACTTGTGATTCTGAAAAATCATTTTGTAATGTGGGCATTTACTTCATCCAAAATTCGTTCGTCAGCAATAGCGATTTCTTTCCCAAAATCTGTAATAAATAGCTTTCTGCCAACTACTTCTGTCAAGGGAATATCAAACTAATCTTGAAAATTTCTGAGCTACAGGTTGCGTTAAATGTAGCTCCTCCGTAGCCTTTGTGATACGCTTAGTTTGGGTAACTTTTAGGAATACCTGTAATTGATGCAAGGTGTATTCATAAATATATTTAATGATTATCATTACAAATATAAATAAAAATATATGATTGGCTTTTCAGAATTTTGCAGTGTCAAAAAAATAAAGCAAATCAACATGACACGAATCACAGTAGCAAAAGGCGATGGCATAGGGCCAGAAATCATGGATGCCACCTTGGCAATCATCATAGCAGCAGGAGCAGCTATTGAAATAGATGAAATAGAAGTAGGTGAAAAAGTGTATTTGGCAGGAAATACGGCTGGTATCGCTAAGGAATCTTGGGATGTAGTGCGAAGAAACAAAGTATTCTTGAAAGCTCCCATTACTACTCCACAAGGAGGCGGCTACAAAAGCCTTAATGTAACTACTCGTAAATTTTTAGGGCTTTACTCAAATGTTCGCCCTTGTACAAGTTTACATCCTTTTGTAAAAACGAAGCATCCTGCAATGGATATAGTGATTATCCGAGAAAACGAGGAAGATTTGTACGCTGGTATTGAGCATCAACAAACCGATGAGGTAGTACAATGTTTGAAATTAATTAGCCGTCCGGGCTGTGAGAAAATAGTTCGCTATGCTTTTGAATACGCCAAACAGTATGGTCGTAAAAAAGTGACTTGTTTCACCAAAGATAATATTATGAAACAAACAGATGGTTTGTTCCACCAAGTGTTTGATGAAATAGCCAAAGAATATCCGACTATCGAAAATGAACATTGGATTATCGACATCGGTGCGGCAAAAATGGCTGACACACCAGAAGCTTTTGACGTAATTGTAATGCCGAATTTGTACGGCGATGTACTCTCGGACGTAGCCGCACAAATTGCAGGTTCGGTTGGGCTGGCAGGTTCTGCCAACATTGGCGAAGAATGTGCCATGTTTGAAGCCATTCATGGCTCGGCTCCAAGAAGAGCAGGACAAAACCTTGCGAACCCTTCGGGATTGTTACAAGGAGCAATTATGATGTTGAATCATATCGGCGAAACAGCCGTAGCAGAAAAAGTACAAAATGCTTGGCTAAGAACTATCGAAGAGGGTATTCATACTTACGATATTTATAAAGAAGGAATCAGTACTCAGAAAGTAGGTACAAAAGAATTTGCTGAGGCTGTGATTGCTAATTTGGGCAAACAGCCTCAAACCTTTAAACCTGTTAATTATTCAAAGGGAACAGCCCTGAATTTACCGAAGTATCAACGGAAATCTCCTGCTAAAAAAGAACTGGTTGGGGTAGATATATTTGTACATTGGGCAGGTACAGACCCCAACGAATTAGCAGAGAAAATACAATTATTAGACAATGAAGATGTAAAACTTTCGATGATTACCAACCGTGGCATTAAGGTTTGGCCAGACGGTTTCAAAGAAACATTCTGTACAGACCATTGGCGTTGTCGATTCAAACCAACCATGAGTCACCATATTCAAAAACAGGATATTATACAATTATTGTATGATGCTCATGAATTATCTATCGATACAATCAAGACAGAAAACTTGTATGAATTTGATGGAAAAGCAGCTTTCTCTTTAGGTCAAGGACAATAAAATACAAAGGAATGGAAATACAACTTATTCTTGGTCGCTTCAGTGCCAAAGAAGCCCTCGAACTCATCACAAAGATGATTCACGTTAAAATCAAAGATCATGAAGGTAAAATTTCTTCTGAAAGTAGCGAAGAGGACATCAAAAGACGTGAAGCAAGAATCAAAGAGCTTCAGCATAATTTAGCCGAAATTCGCAAGTATGTGCAAACACAAGGCGAAACTGTGAATATAGATGCCAAGATTGTGATTTAATTCATTATAAAATGTTTAAAGGACGGACATTACTAATTGCAACGAAACATCGTAAAGAGCAAGTAATATCACCCATTTTAGAGGAAGCATTAGGAGTAAAATGTATTGTGTCGGAGAATATAGATACAGACGTATTGGGAACTTTTACGGGTGAAGTAGAAAGGACGAACAGTCCTTTAGAAACGGCAAGAATGAAATGCGAATTGGCAAGAGAAAAGGACAAGTTTGATTTGATTTTGGCAAGTGAAGGCTCTTTTGGTTCACATCCATATTTATTTTTTGTGAAAGCAAATGAAGAAATGTTGTTACTGAAAGACTATCAAAATCAAATAGAAATAACTGTAAATGAGATTTTTACAGAAACAAACTTTGATGATGCAAGCATTCGTTCAGAACAAGAATTAATCGACTTCGCTCAGAAAGTACAGTTCCCCAGTCATGGTCTTATTCTTCGACCTTCCAAAGACAATTTTACCGAAATGACCAAGGGAATTATAGATTGGCAAACCCTAAAGAATGTGTTTTATACCATCCATAGCAAGTATGGATGGGTTTATGCAGCAACAGACATGAGGGCAATGTATAATCCGACAAGAATGAAAATGATTGGGAAAACGACGCAAAAACTGGCAGAAAAGGCCAAAAGTCTTTGCCCGCTTTGTCAGACACCCGGTTTCGGAATTACAAGTTTTCATTCGGGGCTTCCTTGTAGGAGTTGTTCAATGCCCACACGTTCGATAAAAACGGTGATACTTAGTTGTCAAAAATGCTCGTATAACACAGAACAAATATACCGAGAAAATGAACCAACAGAGGATCCTATGTATTGTGATTTTTGTAATCCATAAAATGTATGATTGAAGTAACAAAAGATATAAACAGAGCAGCCTTTTTTTTAAATAATAACGAAGTAATAGGTATGCCAACCGAAACAGTTTATGGATTGGCAGGAAATATTTACAGTGAACAAGCAGTAAAAAAGATTTTTGAAGTAAAACAAAGACCTTTCTACAATCCATTGATTGTACATATAAAGTCGGTCGAGTACCTTGAAAAAGTAGCTGTAGAAATACCAGAACAAGCCATCAAATTGAGTAATCATTTTTGGCCTGGGCCACTTACTTTATTGTTAAAGAAGCATCCGACCATTCCCAATATCATTACCGCAGGCAAAGAAACTGTTGCCATTAGGATTCCTAAGCATCCAATAGCTCAATCGCTTTTAAACCTGCTAGATTATCCGCTTGCTGCACCAAGTGCCAATCCATTTGGTTCGATTAGCCCAACAACCGCAGAACACGTAGCTGAGTATTTTAGTGAACAAATACCAGTAGTATTGGATGGTGGGGCATCAGAAAAAGGTTTAGAGTCAACCATTATAGGATTTGTAGATAACCAAGCGGTTTTGTTCAGACATGGAGCGATTTCGATAGAAGAAATAGAAGAAGTAATCGGTAAAATTGCGATTAAAACCAGTGCCAAAGACCAACCTGATGCTCCGGGAATGCTCTTGAAACACTACGCTCCAAAAACACCCACTTTTGTTACCGACGATGTTCAGAGTATGATAAAATCCTTTTCGAGAAAAAAAGTAGGGCTGATTTTATTCAAAGATCAACTTGAAAATTCTGAAAGATACTATTCTGAAATATTATCAGGAAACGGAGATTTACAAGTAGCAGGAGCAAATCTCTATGCAGCAATGCACCGATTAGATAAACAAAAATTGGATGCAATTATTATTGAAAAACTACCCAATATTGGCATTGGACGAAGTATCAACGACCGCTTAGAAAGAGCAAGATTCAAATAAATATATAAAAGCATAATTCTTAAATCCTTACAATATGAACTTACAATTACTAATCGAAAATTTAACAAATCCAGCACTGCTTTTTTTTGTGTTGGGCATCATTGCCGTACAACTCAAGAGTGATTTAGAAATTCCGCCAAATTCTTCTAAATTCATTTCGCTATATCTCTTGTTTTCTATTGGTTTTAAGGGTGGACAAGAGTTGGCTCATAGCCCTTTTAATCTTGAGATTATTTGGGCTTTACTTTTTGGTGTTTTATTGGCATGTATTATTCCATTTTATAGTTTCTTTATCTTGAAAAAGAAGCTAAGTATCGAAAACGCAGGAGCAATTTGTGCGGCCTACGGCTCGGTAAGTGCTGTAACTTTTGTAACGGCGGTATCGTTTTTGGAAATGCAAAAGCTCACAATGAATGGCTATATGGTTGCTGTAATGTCAGTGATGGAAGCACCTGCTATTATTGTCGGTGTGGTTTTGATACGTATTTTCGGCAGTAAAAGTGATACACCACAAAGTTTAAAAACAGTGATAAAACACTCTTTAACCAATGGGAGTGTACTCTTGATTATTGGAAGTTTAGTTATCGGTTTGTTGGCAAGTGAGCAACAAGCACAAGGAATCAAGCCTTTTACCACGGATATATTCAAAGGGTTTTTAGCGATTTTTCTTTTAGATATGGGGATTATTAGCGGTAAGAAAATCAATAATTTTTATCAATCGGGTTGGTTTACGATACTGTTTGCTGTGCTGATACCTCTTTTTAATGGTTGTTGGGTAGCTATTGCCAGTGGGTATATTACGCACGAAGTAGGAAATAGATTCATCTTCGCTATTTTGGCGGCAAGTGCATCTTATATTGCCGTACCCGCTGCCATGAAAATAGCAGTACCAAATGCCAATCCAGGTTTATTTTTACCGATGGCTTTGGCAATAACTTTTCCATTCAATATCACTTTCGGAATGCCCATTTATCTAGCAATTGTTCAGTATTTCTAAATATATATCGAAGCTGTTTAAACTTTCAGTTTCTGAGGTGAAAGTATTGTATTATTGAATTGATTTTTTCAAAATTTGCGAAGCATAGCATCGCTACGTTGAGTAAATGTTGGAACAAGCTATGCTAAAAGGCTTAGTTTAACCCGAAAGGGAAAGTTTAAACAGCTTCATCATTGAAGGGCGTCTTACTACTCATAAATTATCAAGTATTATATTAAATACCACAGAAAAATGGAAAAATTTGAACTTTTAAAGTTATTAATAACAAAAGTTGAAAAGTACTACGATAACGAAGAAACGAGTAAAAGTTTAGACGCCTTTCTAATTTGGCTTATCATTGATAATAATAGTGATAGTATTTCTTTTGATAAATTACACGATAAAACCGACGCTGAAAATAATATTGAAATGCTTAATAGTTTATTACATCGCTATGCCAAGATGTATTCTAAACTAGTATTAGGGTACGCTACAAATCTTAGTGTTGAGGAGTTTTCTTTTTTGGCGAGGTTGTTAAGTTTGAAAAGCTGTACTAAGTCTGAGTTAATAGATTTAATGGTTTATGAGAAGTCAACAGGGCTTGAAATAATAAAAAGACTTGTTAAAGCAAATCTTATTTCTGAAGAGTCAAACCAATCGGATAAACGAAGTAAACAAATCAATTTAACAGATACAGGCAAAAAAAAACTTTTTAAAACCTTTTCTCTAATGGAGATGGTTTCAATAGAATTTACGTCTATTTTGAGTATAGCTGAAAAAAATGCACTTTATCATATATTACTGAAATTAGTAAAGTATCACAGGCAACATATTGATATCAATATAGAACATTTGAGAAAGAAATGTAGCATAATTGCACCCATTAGTTAACAATTATGATTAAAAGATAAATAGATGAGGACATTATATTTAGTATTGCTTATATTTTGTTTATTGATAAATAATTCTCTGGCTCAAACATTTGATTTAGGTACTTGGAGTATATTGAATATAAAATACAATCTCAATGAAAAATGGAGTGTTTGGGGCGAAGGACAAATTCGTTCATTAAAATTTTTCACTAATTTTCACTACTATGAGTACAAAGGAGGAGCTAATTATAAGTTCTCTAAAAATGTTGTATTAACCATTGGAACAGGGAGTTATCAAACCTATAAAGAAGGGGGAGATTTTGTTTTACCTAAAAATAATGATGAATTTAGAATTTGGCCACAGGTTATTCTATATCAATCCATTAATAAAATTAAGATTGAGCAACGATATAGAACTGAATTAAGATTTACAAGTAATGGTTATCGAAATCGATTTCGATATAGGATCGGATTGTCATATCCTCTAGGCAAGCAAAGGGATGAATACAGCCCTCTACAGATTAATTTAAGTAATGAAATCTTTTTTACCGATAATGAACCTTATTTTGAAAGAAATAGGATGTTATTTTCTATCAATTACAAACCTACAAAAGCCTCAACACTACAAATCGGCTATTTACACCAATTTGATTATAAGATTGATGATGAAACAGGTCGAGATTTTCTTCAAATAGGATACTTTATAGACATATTCCCTGTAAAATCATCACATAAAACCATTAGTAATGACATAAATGATAATTAGAATCTTAAATTTATCTATATAGGAATAGTATCACAGAGAGCATGGTAAGTTTTATTTAACTTAATAATTATAAAACAAAAATATTGGCTGTTTATATAAGATTTTGAGGAAATTTAAACAGAGAAAACATGAGTCATCCCGAATTTTAAAATCACAAGAAAGCGGTCAAAAAACTAATTTTGACCGCTTTCTTGATTTATGAATACAGATTATAGTTCCGTTAGGAACACTATATCGGCGGCCGTCGTTGCGGTAGAAGAAGCATCGTATTAACTCCTCCAAGCCCCATCTGGGCGAAATATTTCGCCCAGATGGGGCTTGGAGGAGAATTTTGTTTACATTTTACCGCAAATGCGGCTACCGATATATCGCCTCTATGAGGCTATTTTGTCAAACTCCCTATTTTAAGAAAAATTCGGGATGACTCATGTTAACTAATTATTCTGAATCAACTAATGCAACATTTTTATTGAGCATCACGTATTCAGATGGCGATATGTTGTATTTTGCTTTAAAAGCTCTAGCAAAATAATTTGGATTTGAAAAGCCCACAGAGTACGCTATTTGTGATATTTTTATATCGTTCTTTTGCAAAAGCGTAATTGCTTTCTTCAATTTTTGAGACCTTACATATTCCACAGGAGTCTCACCAGTGAGGCTTAAAACTTTGCTGTAAAGTGTTCCTCGACTAACAAACATGGCTTTGCTCAATTCTTCTACGGATAAATTGGGGTTTTCGATATGTTCTTCCACATAACGTGAAAACTTCAACAAAAACTTTTCGTCTTCTGAGATAAACTCAGCTTCTGGAGTCTCCAATTGAATATGCTTACTGTATGTATTTTTCAATAAACTATTCAAACTAAGCAAGTTTTCTATTTTAATGTTGAGCAAATGAAAATTGAATGGCTTTGACAAATAATCACTTGCCCCTGATTCCAATCCTTTCATTTGGTCTATTTCATCAGATAAAACAGTCAACATAATAACAGGAATATGCTTGGTACGATTATCACTTTTAATTTTGCGTACCATCTCTACACCATCCATTCTTGGCATGTTTACATCGCTGACTATTACCTGAGGATGGCATGACAAGGCCTTTTGCCAACCCTTTATACCATCGGCGGCTTCTATTATTTTATATTTTGTTTTCAGACTTTCAACCAGATAAGCTCTTAAGTCGTCATCATCATCCACAATCAATACAACAGGCATATCAATTTTAGGAGGCTCATTTTTAGCAAACCCACCAATCAAATCAGATGTTTCATTTGAAACGATTGGAGAGGTAGATTGCTGAAAAGTAATTGGCAAAAGTGGTAGAGATATAGTAAAAGCACTACCTATGTCTTCCTCACTTTCTACTTTAATGGTTCCACCGTGAAGTTTAATAAACTCTTGAGCAATTGAAAGACCGATTCCACTTCCCTGATTTAAGATGTCAGCGTTGTTATTTACTTGGAAAAATCTTTCAAAAATCTTGTCGGTCATTTCTTTAGGTAATCCGATGCCAGTATCACGTAGAATCAACCTAATACCTGTTTCGCCATCGCCTGCAATTTGAAGGCTAACACTTCCGCCTTCATTGGTGAATTTTATAGCATTAGAAAACAAGTTGATTAGCACTCGTTCTAATTTATCCTTATCAAAACTAGTATGGTAGTTACTATATGAACTTACAAAATGTAGAGATATATTTTTCCTTACGGCTATATATTTGAACGAATCTACAATTTCCTGTGCAAATGTAATCAAATCGCCATCTGTTGCATGCAGCGTCAATTCATTGGCTTCTATTTTTCTAAAATCAAGCAATTGGTTTACTAAATTCAAAAGTCTTTTGGCATTGCGACCTATCAAATTAAGCATTTCCAGCTTTTCTGTACTTTTCTCTTGAAACATCAAGTTCTCTATCGGATTCAAGACAAGTGTCAAAGGTGTTTTTAACTCATGGCTCAGGTTTGTCAGGAATTTAATCTTGATTTGCTCTAACTCTATTTTTTTCTCTGCTTCGTGTCGTTCCTTTTCAATCATATGTTTTACCTCCAAACGTTCCTGTTCTCTGGCAAACTTATTTTTGAATTTTTCAATAGAACGTTTTCTGATAGCCCAAATGGCTCCTGAAACCAGGATACAATAGAAAAAATAAGCATAATACGTCCGCCAAAACGGAGGCTTTACAATAATATCAATAACTTTTTCAGGGGTCTGCCATGAGCCATCCTCACTGTATGCTTTTAGTCTGAAGATATATTTCCCTGGGTCAAGGTTAGTATAAACAGCCGTACTCGCTGTTCCTACTTGGTTCCATTCTTTGTCGAATCCTTCTAATTTATAAGAATACCTATTTTCATGTGGAGCTGTGTAATTGAGGGCTATAAAATCTAAAGAAAAATTCTGTTTATAACTCAACACCATTTCTTTTGCTGTCGAGATGTGCTCCGTTATTTCGGCATTTTCACCAGGATTTATCTGTTTGTTATTAATCTTCAAGCTAGTAATTACCAGCGTAGGAATATTCTTTTTCTGGAAAATATTAGCAGGATTGAAGTAGTTAAAACCTGCCAATCCACCAAAAAACAATTGTCCGTCTGAAGTTTTCAAACCAGCCCCAATATTAAAGTTGCTCTGCTGAACGCCATTATAATGTGTGAAATTCCTAAATACCTTCTTGTCTGGGTCAAATGAACTGATACCCTTATTAGTACTTATCCATATTTTACCTTTTTCATCTTCCAAAATTTTGTAAACAACATCATTTGACAAAGAGTTTCTTTCATCAAAGCGTTCAAATGTTTTTGTTTGAGGCTTATATAAACAAAGCCCCCCCCCCCAAGCTCCAACCCATATTTTGCCAGAACGGTCACAGTAAATACTTTGGACTTTGTCTATCGGAAGACCATTCCTATCGTGGTTTAATACCTGAAACCGTTTCTCATTTGGATAATAAACAGCTATTCCTGAACCGTTTGAGCCAATCCAGATATTCCCCATTTTATCTTGCTCAATAGTGGTGATGAAACCATTCAAAGGGAATTTCTGAGCAGATGCTAATTGAAAAACTTTATCAGATGATTCCATTACATCCCGCTGTGGGTCGTATAAATAAACCCCATTGCCATTTGTACCTAGCCAAATTTTCCCATTTCTGTCTGCTTTTATGCAGTTGATAGGTATGTTTACATCATCCGTGTTGCTTTTTGGAAGGTGAAAATACCTAGAAGCACCCGTTGCCATATTAATGGTATATAAGCCAACTTGATAGGTTCCTACCCAAAGCGTATTACCAACAGATTGTAAAGCGATAATAGATGCTCTATTTGCATTTTTATCTTTTAAATCATAACGCCTTATTAGCCCCGTTTTTCTGTTAAATACATTCAGCCCTGCTCCTTCGGTTCCAATAAATATATCTCCAGAAGTACTTTCGGAAAAGGCCATTATTGAACTGCCCGTCAATCCGTTAGGATCAAATGGATTGAATTTTTTATAGTTAAAGAAAGTCAGGTTCGTATCATATTTATTTACGCCACCTTGATGAACACCTATCCAATATACACCATTATTATCAATGTAAATATCCCTAATTGATCGTCCAGAAGTACTAGGCGTAAATCCATCTTGTTCTACAAGCGAACTTTTGACACTGATTGCCTTCTCTGTTTGCGGATTAAATATGTCGATGCCTATTTCTGTACCTACCCAAAGCTGCCCGTCTTTATCAAATACTACCTTAATTATATGATTATTGGAAAGAGAATTAGGGTTGTTTGAATCATGTTTGTAATTGCGAAACGTACCCTTTTTTGTGTCCATTACATTTATTCCCCCTTCTTCGGTCCCAATCCAAAGTTTACCATACTTGTCAGCCGTGATACTCTTTATATTGTTCCATGAAATACTTGCTGGATTATTTGGGTTGTGTAAAAACCTTGTAAATCGTTCGCTCTTTCTGTCATAAACATGTAAACCTTCGTCGGTACCAACCCAAATGTTGTTATGACTATCTTCAAATAGTGAGCGAATCATATTTGAATTTAATTTTGTTGGGTTTGAAGGGTTTGCTTTGAAAACATTAGTTTTTTTCGAGACAGGATCTAGCACAAATAAGCCAGAATAAGTTCCAACCCAAATTTTGCCCGAATGGTCAGCACATAATGATATAATCCAGCCTAGAGTACTAAAATCGTAATTAGTAAATGAATTCAAATTCAGATTATAAATAGACAAAGTCAGATTAGTAGCCACCCAAATGTTACCAGCTTTATCCTGTGTCATGGCTGTTATTGGTCCACTTCCGATACTTGTACTATCGTTTTCTTTATGGCGATATTCAGTAAAATTTTGACCATCAAACCTATTGAGTCCGTCTTCAGTCCCAAACCACATAAAGCCATTCTTGTCTTTTATAATGGCATTAATGGAATTGGAGGTAAGCCCATTTCTGCTACTGAAATTAATAAATTTATATTCTTTCTGTTGCCCGTGAATCCAGTGAGCAACAAAAACAAAAATTAATAAAAAGTAACATTTCTTCATTTTTACAGTCTTTAACACATCAACCATCGGTTGGATGTTCTCATTATAGTCATTGCCCAATTTAACATAATTTTATTTTAGGCCACATCTGTTGCTACTGTTAGTAGTATTTACAAAAGCTAATTATTCATAAATCTTACTGTTAGTACAAAATTTTGTTATAATCCGCATTTGAAACAATCAGACGAATTGAGGTAAGCTTTTATTGTTGTATTTAACAAATAAGCTAATATTTCCTGATTTTAAAAATAGTGGTTAGGTAAATTACTCATACCCATTTATTGAAATAATCCCTAACAAATTGCTAGGGATTATAAACGAAACGGGTAGTTATATATTAATGGATAGGGTTATATAGTAAATAGTTGCTTATTTTTAAAGGATAAACACATCTCCTTATTATTTCATATTTGCTTTAATAGATTCAGCTACATAAGAATAAGCTACTTTTCTTACATAATCTTTTGTCCAGAGACCAATCGGCTCATCTGCTCTCCAGCTTGAATTGGCAGGACTGTCTAGTGGACTCCACAATGTGATACCGTATCTCTGTGCCGCAGGTATAAGCTCAAAATATTTGTCGATAACATATTTATACATTTCAGCCTGTGCCTGATATTGTGCCTGAGTTGCATTATCTGTTTTCACACTACCTAAACCAATATCCAATTCCGAAATTTTAATCACTTTTCCTGTAGCAGCTAATAGCTTAAACATATCGGCAATCTTGGTTTTGTCCGACTTGATATCAATGTGCATTTGAGTACCAATACCATCAACCTTTACTCCTTTTCCTTCGATATAGCTTACATAAGCGATTAATCCACGACATTTATCCAGATTATATTCCAAATTATAATCATTGATGAAAAGTATATCACTAGCATTCCCGTATTTTCTCGCTAATTGAAAAGCAGTTACAGCATAATCTTTGCCCATATAATCTTGCCAATAAAATTCATCAGTGGCTAAAGTTTTGCCTACTCCTGTTTTAAGTTCGTAAGGTTTTCCATCGTCCATTGGTTCGTTTACTACATCCCATGCTTTTACATAAGGCTTACTTACTGTCATCATACCCGACATCCATTTATCTAAGGCACTGGTAATCAGGGTATTTTTTTGCTCAGAAGTTTTTTCTTTTGTTTGCACACTTCCTGTAGCATTATACTTTGTTAAAGTAATATTATCAAAGTAAAAATTAGTGGCAGTTTTACCAAGATTAAAAGCAATTGCACCGCAAGTAGCCATATCTGCGGTAATTGTAATCTCTTTGGTATAAGTAGTCCAAGTTGGAGTAGCCGAAATAGTTCCAAAAAAGTCCCAGTGTTTGTATGCACCTGCTGTTACATGTGCCTGAGTTGGGTAAGATGCGGAAACATCTGCTTTCACATCCATTTTAAGGGTGTATTTTTCTCCTAAAACAGCTACAGGAGAAAATTTTAAGAAAAATTGAGCTTCCCAATCATTGGTTCGAACACTTGCATTTGTTATTTTCAAAGCTCTCCCAACACCGTTGGCACCCCCACCCGTTGCAGTGTAAGATGTTACAGCATTAGCATTAGCTTCAAAATTATTGGTAACATTACCTTCAAAATCAGCAGCTGTGATTAAATCCCAACCAGGACCAGTTGATGACAAGATATCAGGTGCAATTACCTTTTTCAAATAGGTGGCATTTTGATTGGCATGCCAACACAAAGTATGACCATACACTAAAATATTATTTTCTTTTGCGGTTGCTAATAATTTACTGACGTTATCTAGCGCTAAGCTACCATCGGCTTGTACTACTGCACCATGCTTCATTTCATAGCCTAAAACTATTTCATCGAAGTTTTTATTGGCAAGGCGATACATTACGCCTTTGTTGACATAGTCAGAAAGCGAAAGAGCAACCCCAAACTTAAAATTGGGGTATGTAGTGCGATTGATATAAGATTTTAATGCAGGATAAGCATCAATATCTTCCTGAGCAGTAGCGCTTTCAGGCTTGATGACGCTAAACTCTAGCGCCTCATATTTAGTACAAGAAGTCACCATCAATGTGGTCAGACCTAGTACTACTTTATATAATTTATTCATAAGATAACTGTTCTAATTAGACAAATTATTATTTTGTCACTGGCGAAAAGGTTTCCATTGTTACTGTACGATCACGCATAACGAGGGTATCTGTTGTTGATACATTCATTCCTGCAAGATTCACTTCATACTTTAGGTATAGAGCATCTCTGTCCTTGCTCCCCCAACTGTTTTTCTCCCCTTTTTTCACAAAAGTGCCACTACCAGTTGCAGTATAACCACTCGTTAATGAAGAAATCGTACACTTGTCGCTTTCAAATTTTAGTGATAATGTTATATTGATGTTCTTACCATCTTTATCTTTGAAAACTACTGGAAACTCAAGTTCGCTTAACGATTTGGTAGAAAGTTTGTTAACTTCATCTTGCTCTACGTATTGTGCATGGCGAACTATCGTTTTATTCATAGTACCTGTAACAACATCCTTTCCACGTCTAAGGTAATTTCCATGCCAAGTATTCACATATTTGATAGCATACAAAATAAAGTGTTTGCCATAAAGTATTGAATCGGCATTAGCTACGCTAGTCATCGTTAAAGGAATAACATAGGTATTTTTGATTGATTTTGGGTCTGCAAAAAATGCATCTGTCAATTGTACATCTACTCCACCCGCCAATGTTCCTTTAGGAATAATAATCTTATCTGAGCCTAACGAATAATAATTAGTAGGCATAGGAAGCACCGCGTCTTTTCCTGTTCCAAACAGTAAACCGTTTTTTACGAGTGAATTGTCAACGGCAATTTTTATAGATACATCTTTTCTGCTCTCATAAACCCCACCAGTTGAAGCATAAATCTGACATTTATGTTGATTATCCAAATCAGTATTCACATACGTATCTTCTCCTAAAGTAATTGTTCTTACAGGATACTGATAAGCGAAATATACAGTTTGGTATTTGTAATCCGGGAACTCATTTTCCGTATTGCAGGAAGCAAGCCCGATTAGGATTAGTACCGACATTAAAACTAATTTCTTCATAAATATTAAATTTTGTCAATAATAAAATTATAGCTGATTATTAATTCCACCCTTCATTTTGTTCAAGTGCAGGGAACTTCAGTATTTCTGAATAAGGAATTGGGCCGTATTTCATATAACTCTTGAATACTCTGTCTTGTACAACTGGGATTAAAGTGTAAACACCATTTTGGATACTCACTCCTTTGGCTGGCTCAGTAAGTCCTGCGTTCCAGCGACGTAAATCCCAGAATCTAAATCCTTCAAAACAAAGTTCTAAGCGACGTTCATTACGAATCAATGTACGCATCGTTTCCTTATTACCTTTTGCACTTTCCAGATAAGCATCGTTGTTGGTTGTACCAATCCCCGCTCTTCTACGGATAGCTCTGATGATATCATAAGCTGAATAAGCATTTGTACCCGTACCCGTAGGTCCCCAAGCCTCGTTAGCTGCTTCTGCATAAGCCAACGCAATTTCGGTATAACGAATATGCGGTTTGTAATGACGCTGATTGGTGGCAGATGTAGGGTTGAGGTTTACATCTTGGCGTAACAATTTTCGCAAATAATAACCCGTTCTTGTCGAAGTAGCCACTTTATTAAGCGCATCGTTGGTAGTACCATTAGCAGTAGTATTAATAGCTGTATTATTTACACCAGCGGTTGCACCATTCACAAGCACAAACATTTTCAAGCGTGGGTCACGATTAGTATATGGGTCGGCAGGATTATAGCCACTGTTAGCATCACTAATCGGATACCCATTTAGCATTGGAAAAGCATCTACAAGGTTCTGAGACGGATTGATACGTCCGTTACCAAATAATGTTGGAGGAAAATTAGCTTGTTCTAAATCTCTATTCTCACCCCAGTTATTTCTCCACAATATTTCAGGAGGGTTAGCTCCATCCTTAAGATTAGCGATCTCCGTAGTATTAGTATACCAAGTAAGACCACTCGCTACATTACTTGTCACAGCATTCAACCCTCCATTCGAATTCAATACATTAGCGGCATAGTTGGCGGCATCTGTCCACTTACTTGTATTGCCATTATTAAACGATGGGCTGGCTGCCAGTAATGCAGCTTGCGCTCTTACTGCTTTAGCAATACGACCAGTAAATAAACCGCTGAAAGTAACCCCGAATGCACGGTTATATTGCTCAATCGTTACCTGACCATACTTTGCTGGTATCTGAGATTCCTGTCCCAGTGAAAAATTCTGATAGTCTAAAGGAAGCTTGACATCAGCACTGTCTAAATCTTGATAGATTTGTTTCATACAATCATCAAAAGAAGCTCTTGGAAGATTATAATTATCAGAAGTAGTCTGTGGTTTAAGTAAAATAGGTACTCCAAGCATCGTTCCGCCTACTCCTTTACCTGCGTGTGTCAACAAAAGATGGTACATCAATAACGCACGAAGTCCATAAGCTTCTCCTTTAATTCTAGTAGTAAACAATCTATTAGCAACAGGGTCCGTCACCCATTGAACCTTGTTTACTTCTCCAAGCATAATGTTCAGGTATTGAATTCCTGCAAAACAGTTCGTCCATTGGCTTGTTGGATTAATGTTAGCTGTCCACTGACCTGTTGCCAATTTTAAATAGCCATTGTCTTGATCGTTACTTACAGCATCATCAGTTGCCACGTCATTAAAAGACCACGAATTCGTTGGTATTCTGTTATAACCATTCAGCAATATACCGAATGGAAATCTTGAGTCACTTGGTAAATAAGCACTAGGATCTAATTGCCTGTTATTCTCTATAGCAGGTTCTATTAGGTCTTGACATCCGGTCAGCAATACAGCAGCGCAAACCAGTAGTTTTAATATTCCTTTATTCATATAAAACATAGTATAATATTCAAAATATGATATTTTCAAAAACTTAGAAAAGGGCTTTTACACCTAAATTGAACAAACGTGTTTGTGGTGCACTTCCCACATTAAGTTCTAGGGTTTCACGATTGTCAGACACAGTTAGTAGGTTAAAGCCAGTGACATACAATCCTAGTTCACGTACAAAAGATTTCATCTTTAATACATCCGTCAAATCATAGGTTACTTGTACTTTACTCAAGTCAAAACGATTCGTTTTATAAATCCAGAAATCAGATGAACGGAAGTTATTATCACTTGTCAAAGTGGTAAGTCTTGGATAGGTGGCTGTTAGTTTTGTTGCTTCCGTCCATCTATCTCTCACTACTGCAGAATACTTATCTTCACCATCCACCCAGAAATAAGAGCTATTACGCATTCCATTAGCCCCAAAACGACCAACACCCATTGCAAAAAAAGTAAGCTTTTTCCACTGAGCAGTGAGGTTTATCCCTAAAGTAAGCGGAGCACCGAACCAACCACCTTTTCCTAAAGAGACTTCGTCTCGGCTATTAATAATACCATCACCATTTTGATCTTTGTATTTAATATCGCCAGGCTTTACTTGTCCATATGTTTGTGTTGGAGAGTTTGCTATATCGTTTTGATCTTGGAATAACCCCAAACTTTGTAAGCCCCACATCGTATCAAGCGGTTTCCCTTGACGGTTTTGGTAGGCATCTTCGTATAATTCTGCTCTTTTAGTAGCAGTAGTTTGGTAGTATGTACCATTTACACCCAAAGTCCAATTTACTTCACCATATTTTTTATTCAAACTAGCACCGAAATCAAAGCCAACACGTTTGTCTTCATTATAATTTACATAAGGAATAAATGAAGATACTGGAAAGCCAGTTGTGAAATAACTTGGAAATAAAACAGATGCTTGAATGATATTTCCTGAGATTGTATTGGCAAAGAATGTTCCGTTTAAGGTTAATAATCTTTTGAAAAACGAACCTTCGAATCCTACACTAATTTCTTCTCTTTTAGGAAATTTCATGTTAGGGTTATCACCTCTTCTTGATTCAGTAGCTTGAATACCCGTACCATCTTTCCAACCATACCATGAACCAGCACCAGTATAAACACCTTGATATAAATAGTAATTTGGAATATCAAGGTCTGTATGTAAAATACTAGCAGAAGCTGTCAACTTCAAATCGTCTACGATATCTGAATTTTTAAGAAACTCTTCTTGACTTAATCTCCAGCCTAAAGTAAGTGACGGAGAAAATGCTTGACGATTACTTGGAGGAAGTTTTGCAGAATGGATATAAGCAGCACTAAAATCCATGTAGTATTTATGCTTGTAATTATAGCTTGCTAAAAAACCTAAATTGGCATTACTGGTTTTGTGGTAAATCGCAGATTCTGATTGTTGAAACCCATTTGCTAATAAAATAGCTGATAAATGATGGTCTTCGTTAAAAGTTCTATCGTAATTTAACTGTCCTGAAAATGCAATCGTTTGGCGATATCTATTTCCTGATACATTCTGAGTTCCAGATTTTGCATCTTGGCCATATACAGTAAGACTGCTAATTAAGTCAGTACCGCTATACTTATTCCAAGTAGGTGCATAAGTAGCATAAGAATAATTATAAGCCAATGTATATTCTGTAGCATAATCAACAGCAAAGTTAGATTTGAAACTCAAGCCTTTCAATACATTTTTAAGGTCTGCTTTAATCCCTGTATTAAACTGGAATTGACGATTAGCAAATTGATTACTACCTCCAGAATAAATGGTAGCGATAGGATTCGTTTGGTCTAATTGAGTACCTCCAAGTAAATATTGTCCATCGATAATATTATTACTGTTTTTGATTAAAACCTGTGAAGCCGCATCTTCTTGTTCAATTAAGCTAAGTGGAATAAGTGGTGAAAAACGATTTGGACGAACCGTTGTAGCACTACCCCAAAAATTAGCATTTACACCACGACCAGTATAAAAAATAGCAGTAGCATCAGCATTCAGACTGATAAACTCATTTAAGTTTACATCGATATTTCCACGGAAGTTAAGACGGTCTGAATTATTGTTAGTTTTCGCTTCTCCAAAGTTCAACAGTGAACCAGATGTTGCAAACCCTAAATTTGTATAGTATTTAACTCTTTCATTTCCACCTGAAATTTCGGCAGTGGCATCATAGCTACCATAACTACTTTTGAGGTATTCTGATGAGTAAAAATCTATATTAGGATAACGATATTTATTGATTCCTGAAGCATGGTTATAAATATCAGATTCAGAATACAAATTCGTCAATCCATCATTTCTACGTGCTTCATTATATAAAGTCATATACTCTGCTGAACCTAAATAACGTGGAAAAGCTTTAGGAACATTTACACCACTGTTAATTCTAAGGTCAAATCTACTTTGACCCGCTACTCCTCTTTTTGTAATTACATTCACAACACCTTTGGCGCCACGGCTACCGTATAATGCCACGGCGTTAGCTCCTTTCAAAAATACTATTTGCTCTATCTCTGTCGGCATTACGTTTCCTGTCTCACGAGGAACCCCATCAATCATGAATAGATAACTTCCCATTCCCCAGTTACTGTTTCCATTAAATCCAGGGACTAAAGATTCCATACCATCTAATGGATAGGTAAAGTAATTCTTCTTAAGAAGCTCCTTCACATTTACAGAAGCTACTCCACCAAGCAAATCTTGTTTATCAACATTACGGAAAGGAAGACCTACTTGTTCTTGGTTTTCCTCGGGTGCGATAATGATTTCACTGATTTGTTGGTTAGCAGTGATGTGTTTGGTTTTAAAACCTTTCGCAGCGACTGATAATACCTCATTTTTAGGAACTTCAATACTAAAAGTACCCAAATCATCTGTGGTGACAGCTTTCCCGATTTCTTCAGAGCTACTTATAATAGCGCCAATAACGGGCTGTTTATTCGAGCCAACAACGGTGGCTTTAATTTTAATCGTCGAGGGATTCTGCGCCATTATCGTAGCTTTTGAAAAAGCCAGTAATGCACATAAAACCATAATTATTTTTATAAACTTCATTTCTTGTTCGTTTATCTATTGATTATCTCATTATATGATTTGCCTCCCCATTACCAGCCAGGATTTTGAGCAAATTCTAGGTACAAATTCACGTCATTAACCTTTAATGGCAACCAATTATGCTTATCAGTGAACTTGCGCTCTAATATGACAGACTCTCTGATGTTCAAAACTCTATTGTCTTTAGGGTCTTTCGCTGGATCCAATGTAGCTGCTCTATCAAATTCAATTGATTTTTTAAGTGTATAAGGATTTTTAGCAATCATTAACCAACGACGGAGGTCATTGAAGCGATGACCTTCAAATGAAAGTTCTACAGCACGTTCACGTCTTAATTCTTCCATATAAACATCCAGAGAACCCATGAACTTAGCATCTACGTGACCTACTCCTGCTCTATCTCTAATGACGTTGATGGCATCTACAGAAGTTTTAGAATAACTTCCTGCTTTACCCATAGCCGAGCCATAGCCTTGTGCAGCAGCTTCAGCGTACATCAGATAAATATCTGCCAAACGCATATATGGCAAGTGAATGTTAAGACTTTTATCATAACCATATCCTTGGTCATACTTGTTGGCTGTTCTTGGAACAAACTTAAAGAGTAAATATCCTGTACGGCTACCTGTTGCAATATCACGATAAGAACCTCCAGTATGTAAATTGGCATAACGGTTGTTCACTTCGCTGGCATTTGGAATACTTCCTGCTACCATTCTCACACCATCGAAAATAATATCATTGTAAAAACGTGGGTCTCTTCCTTTCCAAGGATATTCAGGATTATAACCAGACTCTGTGTCAGCTTTTGTAATATCCTTAATAGGTAATCCGTTAGCCATTCCGTAGTTGTCAACATAATTGGCTGTTGGCAAGAATTTTACATCGCCTTCACTGATAATAAGTGGGCTATATTGTTTACTCGTTCCCCAGTTTGAACTATTAGCACCATAGTACGGTCCTCTGAAAATGGCTTCAGTTCCACCTGGCATTTGCCAGTTCTGCCCAGTCGTATAGAAGTTAGTATAATATTGTGCAAAAGGAACTAAGCGGTAAGGAGCTTCTCCACTCTCACATAAATTAAGTAATTCAGCAAATGCATCTGCTGCCTTTTTGCAATATTCAGCATTGTAAGTAGTACCGCCGCCTGAGACCGAATTCATCAATGGACTACCAGCCCAAAGATAATTTTTTCCCAAATAGCCAAGTGCCATAATTTTGTTGATACGCAATGTGTTTTTACCTAATGTCCTCTTACCTGCCGTTGTGTTGTCCCAGTTTGTAGGTAATAAGTTGGCCGCTGCTCTAAAATCCGCGGCTGCTTTATCAGCACATTCGCTGTATTTAAGACGAGGCAAGGTTAACTTCTGATCTCCAGGTAATACTTTGTCAATATATGGAAGTCCTCCAAAATACTGCATAAACATAAAGTGATACCAACCTCTAAAAAACAATAGCTGACCTTTGATTAAGTCTTTTTCTTCTTGTGTGGCATCAGTCAGTTTGTCTATATTTTCCAAACCTAAATTAGCCTTACGGATACCGTACCATCCTAAACCCCAAAGTGATTTTGTAAAGCGGTCATCGTTGGTTACATTACTGTTACGATCCATCCAACCAGCTTGCCAGCCGTCAAAATTGCGTTGCCAGCCCCAAAAATCGCCATTATCAATTTTTACACCAAAGTGAAAGTTTTGGGCTGTAGATTGGATTTCATCCTCTCCCCAGTTAAAAGAGTTGGTCCAGTAACCATTAGAAAAGTCTGGAATAGTATGATAGAGTTCTTCGGTAAATCCTTGAAAGTTTACAAAGTTTTTAAAGGCATCTTTTTCAGACACAAGAGATTGAGGATCACGATCCAAAAAATCTGAGCATGAAGTAACTCCAAAAGTCATAGAACAAACTACAGCTACACACAAAAGTTTTATTCTCTTTTTCATGTTTTTATTATTAATTAGAAAGTAATGTTTAAACCTAAATTATATCTTTTTACTGTTGGATAAGCTCCTTGTGAGGCCCAACCAGTACCAGCAAAATTAGACTCCCTATCATCAGGCATTTTGCTCCAAGCAATAAGGTTATTCCCATTTAGATAAATTCGCAGACTACTAAGTCCTAATTTTCTACTAATGTCAGGATTTACAGTGTATGCTATTTCAGCATTTTTTAATCTTACATAAGAGCCATCGTACATATACTGTGTACCTCTATAGTCCCCGAATGGTGTTGTTAACCAACGTGGAATAGGCGTTCCGCTAGTATTTGTTGGTGACCAGTATGCACCTTCTTGATAAACTGTATGGCTTTGTGAACTTAAACTTGTGAAAACCACTTGACGAGTAGCATTATTCACCGCATAGAACTGTGCAAAAACTGAGAACCCTTTCCAATCAAAGCCTAAAGTAGCGTTGTAGGTATTCTGTGGCCAGCCTGTGTGCCCATAAGGAATTCTATCTTGCGTGTCAATAACTCCGTCTCCATTATAATCAACCAAGTAGTAGTTACCCAATAATTTTTGGTTGTCGTTTACATTGTGCATCGCACTTCCATACAACTGATCCCAACTATTATACATGCCTTTGCTTACGAATGAATAAGCTTGATCAATCTGCATACCTTCTGGTTTCTGATAATCAGGCAGTAATTCTGGCGTAGCACGTTCAATAATTTTGTTTTGCGTATGCGTCATGTTAAGGTCTGCCCACAAACGGAACTTCCCTACATTTTTATTGAAATGAAGTTCTAATTCATAACCGCTTGCTTTAACAGCACCTAAGTTTGCCACTGGCGGAGATGCCCCAAAATAACTTGGTACGTCGGATCTTCCTGTCAACAAAATTTTACTTCTATTATCCTGAAAGAAGTCAGCCTTACCTTTCACAAAACCTCTGAAAAGTTCAAAGTCTAAACCCAGATTGAATTTCTCTGATTGTTCCCACTGTACGGTTGGGTTACCAACTGTTGATTGCGAATACCAAGTATATGGACTTTGTTCTGCTCCTTCACCAGTTACACCCAATCTTGATGTTCCGCCGTATGACCATTGCTCAAGATACGGCCATCTTACTCCTAGGTTGTCAAACCCTGTTTGTCCGTAAGACATACGCAGTTTCATAGAATTGATGAATTTCACCGAATTCATGAATTTTTCGTTAGATATTACCCAGTTAGCACCCCCAGAAGAGAAAAAGGCAAAACGGTAGTCTTTTGCAAATTGCTCAGAACCATTATAAGCACCATTGTACTCTACAGTGTATTTATTGTTGAATGTATAAGTTGTTCTAAACACCCAGTCTTCTCTATAGGAAGGAATTGTACTACCGTTTGCATACACGTTTCTGTTTGTTAAACCCATCAAAGTTACATTATGTAACCCTGCAAACGTTTTGTTGTAATTAAGCTGTAATTGGTAAAACAAACGACGCTGGCTAGCTCCGATAGCCCCTGCTGCTGGTGCCCACTTGATACCTTCTTGAAAATCAAAACCTGTAATACCATCAACAGCCGATTGGAATGTTTCAACGCCTGTTTCAGGATTTACCCACTTACGTTGAGTACCATTATAAAGGTCATTAACACCACGATCTGATTCTACAAAAGTATTATCTAACGAGACAGTACCCGAAGCTCTCAAGCCTTTCACAAGCATATCCAAATCTTGATCTAACGTAAAATCAGTCGTTATGCGGGCAGTAGTTTGATATTGTAGTCCACCAATTGCAAGACTCAATGCAGAGTTTTCGGCTCTCGCTTGGTTAGGTGCATAAAAGCCCCATGAACCGTCTGAATATTGCGGTAAAAACAAGTCAGGAGCTGCATTATAAGCATCAATCCATGGGCCGTACTGACTTCCAGAGAAGCCCCATGGGCTTTTTCTTACTCCATATGAACCTGAAAGGTTTGTTCTAAAAAGTGTACTAGGCGTTAATTGAAAGTCTAAATTACTACGAACATTAAGTCTATTGAAGCCAAAACCTTGCTTGTACCCTCTTTTATTATCATAGATTTTAAATAAATCGGCTTCTTGTAAAAAATCTGCACTGGTAAAATATTTCACAAGATTTGTACCCCCGCTGATGTTCAAATTGGCATTGTTGGAAATCGCATAAGAATTGAATAATGCTTCTTCCCAGTTAACATTGGGATAGCGTTCTGCTTCTGCTACACTTGATGGATTACGATACTTATTAAGAATCCCCTCAGGTAGATAATCTCTCCACCCTTCTGGTTTTGTCACAAGTTCATACTCAATTGCTTCATTTCTAATTTTCAATGCATCATAAGAGTCATACTTTTGAGGTAGTTTAGAAGGAGCTTTTACAATGGTATTTACGACAGCTCTGATTGATGCCTTTCCCATTTTACCTCGTTTGGTAGTAATTAAAATTACACCATTGGCACCTCTAGAACCGAAAACGGCAGTCGCCGAAGCATCTTTAAGTACAGTAACTGTTTCAACAGAACTGATATCAACGCTGTTCATAGGACGCTCTACGCCATCCACTAGAATTAGTGGGTCTGAATTATTCCAAGAGCTACGACCACGAATAATAATCTGAGGATCTTCTGCACCTGGAAGACCAGTACTTGCATTGGTAATTAAGCCTGGCACATTTCCAGTCAATGCTGCACCAATACTTGACACACCACCTGCTCGCTCTAATTCTTTATTCGTTGTTTGGGTAACAGAGGCTACAACACCTTCTTTCTTTTGTTTTCCATAACCCACAACTACTACCTCATCTAATGCAGATTGAAATTCTTCTAACACTACATTAATACTTGTTTGGTTACCTACTAAAACCTCCTGTGTTTTATAGCCAACTGAGCTGAAAACCAAAGTTGTCTTTGGTGTGGCAGCAATGGAAAAAGTTCCATCTTTACTCGCGCTAACCCCACGGGTAGTACCCTTAACACTAACGGTTGCTCCAGGTATTCCTTCTCCTGAAGCGGACTTAATAGTCCCTTTTACTGTTTGAGCTTTTAATGAAAAGCTCGAAAAACCAATTAAAAGCGATATGCACCATACAACTAAGTACAGCTTTTTTCGCGTAATTGGAATAGATAAGTCAAATTGCTTCATACGACGATAAATATGATTCATTTAATAAATAATATAATATTTTCGTACAAAGTAAGAGAGTAGTATAAGAATACAGTAGCATAAATCTTTAAATATCTATACCAAATGTTCAGCATCGTAAGAAAGTGTTAATTTCACACGATAATTTTCTAAATAGTATACGTAGCAATAAGCTTTTGTCAAAAATATTTGGAAATTGTACCTCTAAAAGAAAAAATTTAAAAGAATTGAGAACTGTCTGGATAAACTAAAATTCATTTTTTTAGGTGTTTTAGAGATGAAAATAGTGTATTTTTAGTAGCCTTGAGGTCTTTTAAAGCGAATAATTGGCAACTTTTTAAACAATTTTTGATGTAAAAGTATTACTTAACAAAATCAATACAAATTAATACTTTTGTGCTATAGTTTTGTAGCATAAATCCTAAAAATACTTTTAGTTGAACTAATGATTATTTTAAAGATGATATTTAATTCATAAAAAATATCAAATATAGCATTAGCACCAAGTAATTAAATTCAACAGGTCATTAAAATATGTACTATACTCGTGATATTTTAGTACTATCCTGTTTTCCTCTATATAAGCTTTTCATAATTTCAGCATTTTGATGACAGACTTTACATAATAAAAGCCACCCAAAATATGAGTGGCTTTTATGACAAAATAAAAACAGATACTATTTTTTACAAACTATTTTGAACTGATTAATTCCTTTCTTTTGATAGCAATGCGTACTTTATCTACAATACTCTGTGCATTCAATCCGTATTTTTCCATCAATTGAGCAGGCGTTCCACTTTCACCAAAAGAATTATCTACACCAATCATTTCAATAGGTGCTATGTGGTTTCGGCTGAGTAATTGACACACCGCATCGCCTAATCCACCATTCAATTGATGCTCTTCGGCAGTGACCGCACACCCTGTTTTCTTCACTGAATTCAAAATTGCTTCTTCGTCCAATGGTTTAATTGTATGGATATTGATAATTTCTGCATCGATGCCTTCTTTCGCCAATATTTCTCCAGCCTGTATGGCTTCCCATACTAAATGGCCTGTGGCAAAAATGCTTACATCCTTACCCTCATTCACCATCCATGCTTTACCTATTTCAAACTTTTGGTCAGGAGCTGTAAATACTGGAACGACGGGTCTGCCGAAACGAAGATAAACCGGTCCTTCGTATTCAGCAATTGCGATAGTCGCTGCTTTTGTCTGATTGTAATCACATGGATTGATTACCGTCATCCCTGGCATGGCTCTCATCATAGCAATATCTTCCAAAATCTGGTGTGTTGCGCCATCCTCTCCTAATGTTAATCCAGCGTGTGACACACAAATTTTCACATTACTGCCTGAGTAAGCAACACTCTGTCTGATTTGATCATATACTCTTCCCGAACCAAAATTGGCAAAAGTAGTAGCATAAGGAATATAGCCTGCAATAGCCATCCCTGCCGATACGCCAATCATATTTGCTTCAGCAATACCACATTGAACAAATCTTTCAGGATTATCTTTAATGAATGCATCTAATTTTAAGGATGCCACTAAATCTGCGCAAAGTGCGACAACTTTTGGATTTGATTTGCCCAATTCTGCCATACCTGCTCCAAATCCAGAACGAGTATCTTTTTTTTCTGTGAAACTGTATTCTTTCATCTCTAAAATTATTTATTAGTAATCACCAATTGTTTCCTCTAATTGTAATAATGCTGTGTTCAACTGTTCATCATTAGGCGCTGCACCATGCCATTTATGCGTACCCATCATGTAGTCAACGCCATATCCCATTTCTGATTTCATTAGAATCATAATTGGCTTTCCTTGTCCTTTCAACTGTTTGGCTTGGGCTAATGCATCTAATGTTAATTGCATATCGTTCCCATTTTCTAACGTAATCGTGGTCCATCCGAAAGCTTCATATTTTGCTTTCAAATCTTTATTGCTCATTACTTTCTCTGTTGGGCCATCTATTTGCTGTTTGTTCCAGTCAATGATAGCAATCAGGTTGTCGAGTTGATAATGTGCTGCAAACTGTGCTGCTTCCCATACTTGCCCTTCTTGCTGTTCGCCATCCCCCATCAATACATATATATTACGGTCATCTCCTCTCAGTCTCTTGGCTTTTGCGGCTCCAGCCGCTACCGACAAACCTTGTCCTAATGAGCCAGAAGCAATACGAATACCCGGCAAATGTTCATGTGTAGCTGGGTGTCCTTGTAAACGTGAGTTTATTTTTCTGAAAGTAGCCAATTCTGCGGGAGCGAAATATCCACGGTGAGCCAAGACAGAATAGAATAATGGAGAAATATGTCCATTCGATAAAAAGAATAAGTCTTCATTTTGTCCCGCACGAGAAAACTTCAAGTATCCGTCTGCTCCTTTTTCTTCATTAATTGTCATTTCATGAAAATAAAGTGCTACGACCAAATCAGTACATCCTAATGAACCACCAGGGTGCCCCGATTGACAAGCATGTACCATCCGTACAATATCACGGCGCACTTGCGAAGCTGTATTTTGTAATTGTTTTAATTCCATTTTATTTGTTATTACGTTTTCTTTGAGTCTTAGAAAAAACAGGTATTGTATATAACGGACTGGTATAAACGTGTGTGTTCATTTTATCATGCTGATGTTCAATACTGAAAGAATTCATATTTAAATTTTCTTTGATAAAATCTTAATTCTAATTACAGTAAGAGACATTGCCGGAGCAGGATAGTCAAAAACTTTATTTACGTTAACTGTTGAATATACAGGTACAATGTTCTGTGGATGCTCTAATGTATTTTCGGCATTGGCATTTCCAGACAGCACAATTTGCGCTGCGCTACTCATATAGTTTTTGAATGTTGAAAGATTTACTTTCATACTTTTTGCTACATTGCTATTGTTGACGAATTTTAAAATAATATCACCCGTTTTGCTATCTTTTACACATGAAGCTGCAAGAGTAGTATCTTTAACATTTTGAGCAATAACATTATCATAATAATAATCTCCCTGATTGGTAGTAAACATCTTCTGAACATGATAATTGGGAGTAAGGCTGATTTTTGAGTTATCAAAAAATATCATATCTGTATTCCATTGAGTATGATTTTTCTTCGCCAACAAAGGAGCATACGATGCCATTCTTACGATATCCCCATTGCGTTCTAGCCCAGTCATATAAGCAGCTTCCGCAATAGCATTATACAATTTATTTCCCCATGAGGCATATTCGCCGAGATAAACGCCAGGTTTTTTTCTGTCATAAGCATCGTAACGATTCAGGTTTGAAAGAAACCATTTTGGCTCTTTATAATAATGCTCATCAATCATTGGGACATTGCTATTACTAGCAACTGTCCATCCCTTATCAAAATCTTCTCCGTCAGAAAATGGTCCAGAAGTACCAATAATCGTAATTTCTGGATGCTTCGCTCTTACAGCATCATAAATCATTTTAAAGCGTGCCTCAAATTCTGGCGTAATTTTATCTTCATTCCCTATTCCCACAAATTCAAGATTGAAAGGTTGTGGATGACCTGCCGCCGCACGCTTTGCTCCCCACGTAGATGTTGCAGGGCCATTTGCCCATTCTATTAAATCTAGCACTTCTTGAATATACTCCTGCATTTCATCCATTGGCAAGGCTTTTTGTCCTGTCCCACCAATGCGCCAAGTACCTCCTGAGTTCTGACAACTAACTGCTGCGGGCAATACAGGAAGTGGTTTTGCACCTATGTCTTCGCAAAACTGAAAATATTCATAATATCCCAAACCAGCCGTTTGATGATATCCCCAGATGTTTTTTTGTTCTACACGTTGTTCTATAGGACCTACTGTATTCTTCCAACGATACATATTCCCTAGTCCATCGCCATGAGTAAGACATCCGCCTGGGAAACGGATAAAAGATGGTTTCATATCTGCCAACAATTGGGCTAAGTCTGCTCGTAGTCCATTCTGACGATTCAGGAAAGTCTTCTCAGGAAAAAGAGATACAACATCTAAGGCTATTTTTCCTTTTGTAGTAGCCAAAATAACTAATGAAGTACTGTCGTTACTCGCTGAAGCGGTGAGCGAAGCAGTATATTTATTCCAATCTTTAGTGTTAACATTTATTTTACTTTCGGCAACTACTTTCCCTTTTGGCGTTTGCAGGCTAATTGTAACAGCAATGGGGCTTGATGAAAGCTGACGTGCAAACATTGAAAAAGAATATTTGTCACCTTGTTTTATTACGATATTTTCAAACCCATGATTTTTTACGCCAACACCTGCTTCTCCAACATGCTCAATATTCAATACCGCATAATGTGGATTGTTGGGATGCACAGGAGTACTGGTTTCAACATTAAGTGAGCCATAAGAATACCTCGGAGTAGTGTATTCCCAAAAAGAAAGTGAGTGCCAGTCTGTTCGGTCAGTTGGGCTGTATTCAAACGAGCGATTTTGTATCAATTCGGCATATAATCCTCCATCAGCAGCATAGTTGATATCTTCAAAAAATAATCCGAATAAATAAGGACTGATTTTTTTTCCCGTTTCTGTCTTCTTTGTTTGTGATTGACCAACACTAATTATTGTAGGAAAAATCAAGAAATACAACAAACATAGTCGCATATATTTATACTTCTTACTTTGAGATATGTTCCTATTTTTTTCCATTTTTTAACTAAAAATTTACAATAACCAAAACAATACAAATGTATAACACACTAGAACAGTGTAAGCAAAAAAATATTTTTAGAAATATGCCCTAATCACAAATGATTCTCGGGCTTTATACTAGCGACTTCTTTTAAAAGATATTTTAATAATAAAAACTTTATTTATAGTAAAATAAATTTATAAACAAACAATATAACTAAAACAAGATAAGTATATAACACAGTAGAACACACAAAGCAAAAAAATATTTTTCAGTTAAAATAAAAATTAAAGGGCTTTGAATTGTGTTAAATGTACACAATTTATATTACTTAGGACTAACATAAGCAAAGTTATTAATAAAATATAACTTGAACAACTTAAACTTTAATAAATTCAAGAAAAAATATAAGCAGACCGTATCATTACTGTAAATGCCATATCTATATGTCTGATTATTAAGTAGTTCTTCCTAATAAATGAATTCTATCTATTGCTTTGACCTTCTCAAAAATATCAAAGTATATGCGATGGTCAGAATGTATTGATAGAAGACTATATTTTTGATTAACGAGAAGACAGTTCAGAGAGAAGACTCGACGTGGTCTGACAAAAGCAAATCAAACTATCAAAGAATCGATGATTTTGTTTCGCTTGATAAAGTTTTAATTGATTAATTAAAATTATACTTTTGTTCACAGGTCAAATCCCTCTACTAAACTAGTGACTTGTTTAAGCAGAGGGATTTGTTATTTTGTTGGTTCATTTATCAAAAAGGACTTATCAAATAATTAACAGTACAAATCAAGGTTAATTTTTTAGCCAAAATTATTTGGAAGAGTATTCACACATAAAACTAAGAAGAATCTCAAATTTTCTGACATTTCTCTTGGCTTGTAAAGGAAGTGGGTAGTATCTTTGCTTTAATTTATAATCAGTCTAAATAATACGCCTGTAAAAATAGATAAAATGAAGAAAGTACAAGAATACGTCATAAGATTATTGCAAGTAGAAGTAATAACAGTACCAATATCTAAGTGGAAAGTTAGGTTTACGCACAAAACGTATATTGATTTGCGTTCATATTTGCAAAGTTTGCACTTCACTTTATCAACCTGAAATTATCCCATTAATTAAGACCAATATTTAACATACACTAAACCTTTTGCTTTTTCTAAAATCTAAAGATTTAGTGAACAATTTAGTATCAATTATAACTACTTTAATTCAACATTATTCATTATGAAAAAATTATTCATTGTGGCAATAACTTTATTGACGTTTGCTGCAAAAGCTCAACAAAACACATTGTTAGAGCAATCGTTTTGGAGAAGTAAACCAACAGTAAGTACAGTAAAAGCAGAGGTGGAAAAAGGGAATAATCCTGCTCAACTCAATGGAGCAAGTTTTGACCCCGTAGTAATGGCTATTAATGCAAAAGTGCCCAATGAAACAATTTTATATCTTCTGTCTCAGCCTGGTAACGATATTACAAAGATAACGCATGATAGCCGTACCTATTTACACTGGGCAGCTTCTACTGGTAATGTGGAAATTATGGAGTATTTAATAGGGAAAGGTGCAAAAGCTGATATTGAAGATAGCCACGGAGCAACGCCTCTTAATTTTGCAGCTTCTGCTGGTCAGACGAATACACAAATTTTTGACTTATGTTTGAAAGCAGGTGCTAATTTAAAGAAAGACTTAACCAACGAGGGAGCGAATGCTTTATTATTAGTGGTTGCCAATGATAAAGACTTGATATTGACGAACTATTTCATCTCAAAAGGGTTAGATTTAAAAAGTACTGACGCTAATGGGAATAACGCATTCAGCTATGCCGCTAGAAGTGGGAATATTGAAATCTTAAAGGCTCTTTTACAAAAAGGAGTCCCTGCTACAGATAATGCCATGATTATGGCGGCACAAGGTACACGCCAAGGAGCTAATACAATAGAGACATTTCAGTACTTAGAAAGCTTGAAACTAAAACCAACAGCAACGAATAAAAATGGGGAAAATGCATTGCATTTTATTGTTAGAAAACCGAAGCAACACGATATTATTCAATATTTTTTAAGCAAAGGGACTGACGTTAACCAAGCAGATAGCGAAGGGAATACTGCATTTATGACTGCCGCACTTGGTAGCCGTGATACTACAGTATTAGCGTTGTTACTTCCAAAAGTAAAAAACATCAACCAAGGTAATCAAAAAGGTATTACAGCATTGGCAATGGCTGTGCGTAGTAACTCTCCTGACGTAGTTCGTTATCTGATTAACCAAGGGGCTTCTATACAGGTTGCAGATAAGAATGGCGACAATTTGGCAGCTTACCTTATTTTATCATATAGTAGTGGCGAAGGAAGAGGTCCGAATGGTCCTAAACCAGAAGATTTTGAAACAAAACTAAAGCTATTACAAGCAAAGGGATTGAACGTATTAGCACCACAAAAAAATGGAAATACGCTTTATCACTTGGCCGTAGCTAAAAGCGACTTATCCCTTTTGAAACGTCTTCAACCTTTGGGTATTGATATCAACGCTAAAAATAGCGAAGGAATTACAGCGTTACATAAAGCGGCGATGATTGCCAAAGATGATAATATCCTTAAATATTTGGTGTCAATTGGAGCAGCAAAGGATGCTCAGACTAATTTTAAAGAAACAGCTTTTGACTTAGCGAGTGAAAATGAAACACTTTCTAAAGCTAAAATTTCCATTAATTTTCTTAAATAAACTATGCAATTATTTCGTAAAGCAACCTTACTCCTTGTGCTAATGTTTTTTGTTTCATTAGCAACATCGGCACAAAATACAGGTACCAGCAAGTACAAATGTATGATTCAGATGACAAACTATATGGGTGAAGGAGCCTATTTAGTTGTTTCGCTTGTAGATGCGAAAGATAATTATCAAAAAACATTGTATGTACTTGGTTCTGATAAAAAATGGTATCGAAATTTAAAAGAATGGCATAAAGCTTTTGCTAAAAAACCAACTAACATTAGTGCCATTACTGGAGCATCAGTAACGGGAGGTGATAGAAGTGTGGTGGTATTAGAATTGGACAATGCCACTATTAATTCAAACTATAAATTGCGCTTCGAAACTGCTGTGGAAGATAAGCCTTATTATGTAAAAGACTTAGAAATCCCACTGACAACCGAAAGCCTTTCTGCTAAAAGCGAAGGTACTGGATATATCCGTTACGTGCGCTTTAGCGCTAACCAATAGTAGATATTTATGATAATTTCTCTTTGGAGATACAGCCACTTAGTATTGGCTGTATCTTCTTTTCTATTTTTAACCTTAGCTGCTGTGACGGGTCTTATTTTGGCCTTTGAACCCGTAGTCAATCCTACTAATACCTATCGGGTTAATGATTTTTCACAGATTACGCTTGCTCAGACACTTCCAGTCCTTAAAACAAACTATCCAGACCTTATTGATCTAACGGTCGAACCGAATAATGTAGTGAGCATAAATGGTAGCGATGCGGATGGTAAAAATATCCATGCTTATGTAAATCCATTAACGGGTAAACTGTTGGGTGATTACCGAGAAAAGAATGCTTTTTTTCAATGGACAACGACCTTACACCGCTCACTTTTTTTGCATGAAACGGGTCGTTTAATAATGGGTTTTACCGCATTTATCCTATTATTAATTACGCTTTCGGGGCTGATGTTATTAATTCAAAGGCAACGTGGTATCAAGCGAATATTTACGCGCATTGTTCGTGAAGACTTTGCTCAATATTACCACGTAGTACTAAGCAGGTGGGCCATTATACCAATTATTATCATTGCTTTTACAGGCGCACATTTATCGCTGAACAGATTTGGAAGCAAAGAGGCTCCTAAAGTAAATCTTGACGTAAACATAGATGACATCAAAACGCAACCAGCACAAAAGCTAGCAGATTTTACTTTATTTAAAAATATCAAGCTTTCAGCAGTAAAGAGTATTGAGTTTCCTTTTTCGGAAGATGTAGAAGAGTATTATGTCATCAAACTTAAAGACAGAGAACTCGCTGTCAATCAAATTACGGGAGATGTACTCAGTCAAGTAGTATATCCTACCTCACAGCAACTTGCCGACTTAAGTTTATCGATACATACAGGTAATATCAATATTGTTTGGGCAATTATTTTAGCCTTAGCATCTGCCAATATTCTCTTTTTTATTTATTCAGGATTCTGTATTACTTGGAAACGAAGAGCTACGTCTATTAAAAATAAATATTCCGCCAAAGAAAGTAATTTCATCATCTTGGTTGGTTCTGAAAATGGTAGTACTTTCCGTTTTGCTCAAGCTATTTATAATGAACTGGATAGTCAAGGGAAAACTGTTTTTATGGGAAATATGAATCATTATGCTCTTTTCCCAAAAGCTGAACAACTACTTGTTATTACCTCTACCTACGGGCTAGGAGAAGCGCCGAGTAATGCTCAAAAATTCAAATCGTTGCTCGAACAATACCCTCAGAATCAGTCAGTACAATTTTCAGTAGTAGGTTTTGGTTCGCATGCTTATCCAGATTTTTGTAAGTTTGCTTTCGAAGTAAACCATTGGTTATTGCATCAGCAGTGGGCAAAGCCATTGGTTGATGTACATACTATCAATGACAAATCTGAACAGGAGTTTAGTATTTGGGCTGAGGCTTGGTCGCAACAAGCGGGGATTCCTCTTTCCCCAAAAATGGTAAAAGTAGAGCCTGCATCGCTAGAAGCTTTTGAAGTGATGAATACTACCTCAGAGAAATCTGTTGATGATACATTTTTAATTCGTTTTGAAGCTAAACGAAAATTGCGTGCCAAATCTGGCGACTTATTGGCAATATATCCTGCAAATGATCATCGGGAAAGACTTTATTCTGTTGGCATTTGTGAAAAGCAGATACAGCTAAGTGTGAGACTTCATCCTGAAGGACTAGGTTCTGGCTTTTTGCATAGACTAAAGGCGGGAGAAACTATTCAAGCACGTGTTATCCAAAATAAGCATTTCCATTTTCCTAAAAAGGCAACTAGTGTAGTGATGATTTGTAATGGAACAGGTATTGCTCCTTTCTTAGGAATGATTAGCCAGAATAAGCGAAAGGTTCCTTGTTATCTTTACGGAGGTTTTAGACAGCAAATTTCTTTAGAAAAATATGCTCCTATTTTAGAGTCATCTTTAGAAAATAAAGGTCTCATCCAGTTTCATACTGCTTTCTCACGAGAAACGGCACTTAATAAACAATACATTGGCGAGTTGATTGCTAGAGATAGGGATTTCATCGCCCAAACATTGGCTTCAAAAGGAGTAATAATGTTGTGTGGGTCATTATCAATGCAAAAAGGTGTTATTGAAATTATAGATAAAATCTGTCAATCACAACTTGGTAATGATGTTAGCTTTTATCAGTCTAGAAGCCAGATACTAATGGACTGTTATTAAATAACTGGAAAGGAAATATGAAAAAAATATTGGTATGTCTTCTCCTGATAAGTTTTGGTAGCACAGCACAAGTGTTGCGAAAAAGGACGGTAAAATTGATGGGAGGTCGATTTGATATTACAATAGTGGCTAAAGATTCGTTATCGGCTGAGGAAAATATAGATGCCGTCATCGCTGAAATAACACGGATAGAGAATCTTATTTCCGACTGGAAAAGCGATACTCAGATTTCGGAAGTAAACAGAAATGCAGGGATTGCACCCGTAAAAGTTGACCCAGAAGTATTTCGATTGACAGAAAGAGCCATCCATTTTTCTGAAATAACCAATGGAGCTTTTGATATTAGCTTTGCAGCGATGGATAGAATCTGGAAGTTTGATGGCTCAATGACTCAAATGCCTACTCCTGAGGCCATTAAGAAATCAGTTGAAAAAGTTGGATACCATAATATTATATTAGACCCTAAGAATTCTACAATTTTTCTAAAGCTAAAAGGCATGAAAATTGGCTTTGGAGCATTGGGAGAAGGATATGCTGCCGACCGTTGTAGAGATATGATGCTAGCCAAAGGCATTAAGGCTGGTATAGTAAACGGCTCAGGCGATATGAGTACTTGGGGGAAGCAACCCAATGGAAAACCTTGGGGCGTAGGTATAACCAATCCAATCCACAAAGACACGATATTTGCTGTTATACCGCTCTACAAAAGTGCTGTAGTAACTTCTGGAAGTTATGAAAAATATGTTATTTTCAACGGCAAGCGATATGCTCATATTATCAATCCAGTTACGGGGTATCCAGCTACTGGATTATGCAGTGTAACCGTTTTGGGGCCTAGTGCCGAAATGGCCAACGGTTTTAGTACATCTGTAATGGTGTTGGGTAAAGACCTTGGGCTTGCTCTTTTAAAAAAATATCCAGCTTATAAAGCGATACTTATCACAGATAAAGGTAAGATATACTCTACTCCTAATATTGATATCAATAAGTATAAATTAGAGTAGGTATTTATCTTGAAGGAGTGAGTGAAACTTGTTAAAATAATCCTCTGAATAAGCTTGTAAATAGCCTATTCAGAGGATTACTTATTGTTACCTAGCCAAAATAATCATTCCTAATCCTAAGAGATAGAAAAGTAACATTATATTGAGTAAAACATTCGTGCTTTTACTAGCATTTTTGAATTCTTTCCAAACATAAATCCCCCAAATAGCTGCTACAATAGTTGCTCCTTGACCAAGTCCATACGAAATAGCAGGTCCAGCTTTTCCACTAGCAATAATATTGAATGCCATACCCAAACACCAAATCGTTCCACCCAAGACCCCAAAACTATGATTTTTGAAGCTCCCTTGCCAATAGGCCTTATAATTGAGCGAATCGCCCACAAACGGACGATAAATTAATACAGTATTGAAGATAAAATTGCTTAATAATATTCCAATGGCAAAAAAGAAAATAGCCGTATAGGGACTCAATTTCCCAGCTTCTGGTAATTCAAAATCTGGAAACATGGCATTGGCGACGTATTTATAAAACAAGCCCATCAACAAACCACTTATTACCGATAGAGCCAATCCCTTTGTTGAAACCTTAGCACTTTCCGAAGAAGTACGATACACTTTTGCATTCAGCAAAATCGCCAAAGTGATGAGCCCTACTCCTATCGCCAAAAGGATTCCATTGCCTAGAGGATGGTCTAAATAATTAACAATTACCCCAATGACTAATGCTAAACCAATACCAACGGGAAATGCTACGGACATCCCTGCAATGGCCATTGCGGCGGTTAGTAAGATATTCGCAGCATTGAAAATAATGCCCCCAATGATGGCAGAACCAATATTTTCATTAGAAGCTTGTTGGAAATCACTCAAGAAATCCCTTCCTTTTTCACCATGACTACCAAGGGTAATTGCCAAAATAAAAGATGTTAGTAGAATCCCTAATACGTAATCCCAATAAAAAAGCTCGAAACGCCAGTTGTTTGCCGTGAGTTTTTGAGTATTTGCCCAAGACCCCCAGCAGAGCATCGTAATTAGACAGAAGAATACAGCCGTGGAGTAATTTTCAATGATAAACATGTCTTCTAATATTGAGGGGTTTATTGTTTTGGTTTGATAGGCTGACCAAATCTAAATACATTTTCATTGGCTGTACTATTGGGTTGATCGCTATAAATTAAAATATCTGTTATCCTACAATCGTGTTCAGCAGATGGATTCAATAATTTTAAAGATACCGTATGTTTTCCTTTTGGGAGTTTATACTTCCATGTCAATTCGTGTCTTCTGGTAGTAAATGAAGTGGGTAATTTTGCTGTTTCGAACAGTTTGCCATCGATATATACCTCCATCTCAAAAACATAACTACTGGTGGATGCCCATTTGGCTGTTTCGCCTTTTACGACAAAGCCTGTTCCTTCAAAATCAAAAGAATAGTCATCTTTCAAAGATTTGTACACATACTTTCTATCGATAGGATAAGTGTTGTCAAAACTTTTTTCAAATGGTACTGCTACAGGAATTTGTATTGGAATCGTTACAGATTCTTTGAGAACCTTCCCTCCATTACGTTCTATATTTAAAAGAGCATGTTTGTAACCAACTTCATAAACCTTGTTCAAAGACGTAGAAGTATATTTAAAGTCGATGTCTTCCGCTTCTTTCAAGCCCATTTTCCAATAAGCTGGAATGGCATCATAGCCCAAGATTGTTCCTAAAATTCCTCCTGCCGACGACGGATTGCAGTCAGCGTCTTGTCCACAACGGGTAGTGATTTCCATCGTTTTGGTAAAATCTCCATTGCCGTACAATAGTCCTACTACTACATAGGCAGAATTAATAGTAGCATCAATATTAAAAGGGGCAAAAACGCCATCTGGGCAACCTACATCTTGCGACCATTTATTTTGAATTTCATACCAAGTTCTTTTCCAGTCGTTCGGATACATTTTATGCCATTTAATCACATCCGCAATGCATTTATAATAATTGCTTTCTTTAGGAACAGTTTTTAACGCTTCCTGAACCACATAACGAACATCTTTTGAGACAAAAGCCAAAGCGTAACACGCACCTAAATAAACCCCACCATAATAGCCATCGCCATAATTCATGATGTGCCCAATTTTATCAGAAATCTTAGAGGCTGTATTAGGCATGGCAGGAGACATCAAGCCTGCAAAATCACATTCAATTTGATAATCTATACAATCAGCATGTGGATTGTTTTCCCAATAGCCTGATTGTGGGGGCATGATTCTGTTCAAAATGTTACTTCGCCCTACTTGATTAGCGTGCCAAAGAGCGTAGCCCGCATTGGCATAAGCTTTGGCATGAGAATTCACTGGAGCATCGAGTCCTTCTTTTTCAAATACTTCTACAAAGGTCAAATCCATGTATAAATCATCGTAAAGTCCCGGATTCTCTAACATCATTTTTTTGAGATAACCATCATACCAAGGCACAGGTTGATATTCGTTGATGATTGTCCCATTGTATTTGAATTCCATCGGGCCTCCGAAGGTTACGCCAATGGTTTGTCCAGCCCAACCGCCCTTTATTTTATTTTTAAGGTCTTTCTGAGAGAGGGTAATCGTTTTTGCCGTCTGAGCAATGCTAGAGCATGCTGTTGAAAGTAAAGCAATCAGTAATAGTATTTTTTTCATGTGTATCAATCTAGTTTTCAATAGTTTTACGTTTAAAGTAGTCATGGAAAAACTCACAACAATTATTAAATCACCATTCACTAACTCACAACTAATTCCTTGCGATATGGAATGGAAGACTGTGCTCCCATCTTTTTTACCGAGGCTGCTGCTGCTTTGCAAGCAAATTGTACTGCTTCCTTCAACGACATTTTTTCAAATAATCCTACAGCCAAAGCACCATTAAAACAATCTCCGGCGGCAGTGGTGTCAACAGCTTCTACTTTTACTGAATCTACCATTCCTTCAAACTCATCAGATAAAATATACGCTCCTTTTGAGCCACGGGTAATCACTACATGCTTCACCCCTTTTTCTCTGAGAATATTAGCGGCTTTTCGGAGTCCGTCTTCATTGACCACAGATATTCCTGTAAGGATTTCTGCCTCCGTTTCGTTGGGAGTGATTACTGTTAAATATTTTAAAATATCCTCTTTAAGTGGAGTCGCGGGAGCAGGATTGAGGATAATAGTAGCTTCGGTTTGATGAAATTTATTAACCACATATTCCACAGTTTCAAGTGGGGTTTCTAGTTGCATCAATATTAAATCTTCCTTTTCAAATATTGCACTGGCTTTGTCTATATTGGCTGGTGATAGAAAAGCATTTGCCCCAGGAGCAACCGTAATACAATTTTCTCCTTGCATATCTACATTAATTAAGGCAACACCCGAAGGTTGTTCTGCATCAGTAAACACATAATCTGTCTGAATACCTTCTTTTTCAAATTGCTGTAAAGCCATTTTACCAAAAACATCATTACCAACTTTACAGATAAAAACCGTCGGACAGCCTAATCGAGCAGACGTAACTGCCTGATTTGCGCCCTTCCCTCCTGGATTCATCAAAAATTTTCCGCCCATTACTGTTTCTCCTGGCAAGGGTAATTTTGGTGCTTTTATCACCATATCTGTATTTGAACTACCAATTATAATAATCTTACGCATTTGTATTCTTTTTTTTATACAAAAATACCTTTTATTAATTCAATTAAAAGTAGAATTTTTATCATTTTTAGTTATGGCTAAAATTAATATTATTAACCTTTATTTGTATTTTAGACCGTTAAATAAGGTAATAACTATAAAATATCAATATGGCTAATTCTGAACTGTTATTTTTACATAAATTAATACAATCTTTATCAAAAGCAGAGAAAAGGTATTTCAGGTTAACGACGCAAATACAAGAAGGGGCTAAAACTTTTATGCAACTTTATGATATTCTGGATAGTTGTTCAAATTTTGAGGAAGAAGTAACTCAAAGAGTAGCAAATGAACTCACATCAAAATCTATAGAATCCGCAAGAAAGTATTTGTATGCCAATATTTTAAAAAGCCTGAGATTATTTGAAGAAGAAAATTCGCTTGAAAGTCAGCTTTTAAACATGATTCAGGAATGTAAAATCCTGTTCAACAAAGGGCATATTGATTTGTATAATAAGCGATTAGCCAAAGCCATTCAGCTTGCTGTTAAACATGATAAACATCTTTTTTGCTTACTACTCAGCAAATTAGAACTACAAAACTTGGTAAGTTTACAGTTTTCAGACATTACAGAAACAGCGCTTATACGTAAGCAAGAACAATTCAAAACCTTATTAAAACAAGAAAATATCCATCATGAGCAAGCTATGCTTTATGAAATACTCTGGTTTAGGTATCTTAAAAATGGGATGGTCAGAAGTTCGGCGGATATTGAAAAGCTCAATGATTTACTGTTAGAAGAAAGTCAGATTTTACAACAAGCAAGACAAAAAACATTTGAGTCAAAACGATTGCACTTACAATTTCAGTCTACGTACTTTCTGGCAGTAGGCAATTCAAAAGGAAGTATTGCTATTTTTTATGAGTTGATAGATTTATTTGAGCAACATCAAACACTTTGGATAGATAATCCAATGTATTACATCTATTGCATTGAAGGTATTTTAACCGATTTAAGAGCCATGGAGAAATGGGAAGAGATGGCTTTTTTTATAGCGAAACTCCGCACCATTCCAGCCCTCAACGAAAGTACCAGATACTATTTACAAGTACTTATTTTTTCATATCAAGTTAACCTTTATATCGATTTAGAAAAAACCCAACAAGGACTCGAATGGGTAAACAATCAGCTAAGCGAAATTCAAAAAAGCATAGCACAAGTACCCGTCAAGCTTCAAGTCAGAGCTTATTATACTTTGGCTAGGCTTTACTATTTTACAAAAGATTATACCATAGCACTGCAATATGTCAACGAGATTCTAGCTGCTTTTCAAGAAGACCTGGGCACATCATTGTATGCTGAAATTAGGATATTGAATTTATTGATTCATCATCGTTTAGGTAATTTTGATTACTTAAGTTATGATTTGCTATCGCTAGAAAGAAAATTGAAAATCGAAAAGAAATATCATGCCCTTGAAAAAGTAATCATTCAAGTGTTCAGAAACGTATTTACATTGAATGGTCGTTCTCAAAAACTATGGAATACGTTTAATGACCTTTCAAAAATGCCTTATCATCAACCCATTATCAAAAATCTGAAATTAGATAAATGGGTATATAGTCGATTGTTTGAGAAGCATAGAAACGAATAGATTATCCTCAATTAAGCATTATATCTCTCTTTCAACAAATTCATCATATATACATTTATTTCCCATTGGTTAGCGACAGGCATTTGGGTATAAGGCAGTACGGGCATATAAGTAGCTGGACCAAACTCTGTAGTAATAGTCAGCTGTGTTCCTTGTTGTCGATGCGTTGCTACAACTTTGTCCCACCAAGATAAATGTGCTTGTAGTACTTCTTCCCATTCTGGAGCTCGCGGGTCATTTACCTGTGGACCTTCTGGATGACCGACTCTACTATGAATATGATTGGTATGAGCAATGGCCTTTGCTACAGCGTCCTGCTGATCATCCAATAATGACTCGTGGACGTTGCACCAATGAGAAATATCTAAACAAATCCGCAAAGCTGGGAGTTGATTTAGATATTCCTGCGCAATATGGGCTGCAAAAAGACTTTTGCCTCGATGCGTTTCATGAATAATTGTAATGCCTGTTTCCTCAGATATTGTACCCGCTAAATCAAATAACTGCTTATTCTGTTCAAAAGTAAAGTAGTCTTTTCCAGTTTGACAGTTAATGAAAATAGGTTTAGCCGAAATAAGGTTTCTCAAATGCTTTTCATAGCTAACAGCATGTTCGCCTAAATCTTTTTCATGAGATTGCCAATATTGTCCGATAAGTTCAAGCTCAAAATCATTTAAAGTAGCCAGTATTTCAGCCTTTTCTTTTTCATCAAAAGGTAAAGCCATTTCTACACCGTCGTATCCTGCTGTCTTTACGTTGTGACAAAAAGTTGCAAAAGGAAGTACATTGCCCCACTGAGGAGCATAAAATTTAATATTCATGAATGATGATTTACACGTTACTGCCATGCTAAATTAATTCAAAGCCCCTAATTCATCAGAAACATAATAACTCAAGAAACAAAAATCGTTTTATGTCATCTTCTTCTAATTTAGTGTTTACCATTCTAATCTTTGTTTATCTTTTAATAGAACAGCTTTTAGTTTATTGTAGGATAACTGTTGAGGAGACGTTTTATCATTGATAGCAAGAACAGCCGCTGTTGCTGCTGATTGACCCAAAATCATAAAAACAGGCTCCATCCTGATTGAACCATAAGCAATATGACTACTTGATAAACAAACAGGCACTAATAGGTTGTTGCATTCTTGTTCTTTTGGTAAGATTGAACCATAAGCAATAGCGTAAGGCTTGTCGGGATGCACGCCTATATCACCTTCGTTTTGTACAAAGCCATCTTTTGTCACATAGCGTTGGGCATTATGAGCATCCAAGGCATAAGAACCCATTCCGATTGGATTAGGCACTTGTGTTTTTCCTAAGGCATCTGCTTCTTTCATCACAAATTCGCCAATCATCCTTCTTGCCTCACGGATATAGAGCTGATGAGGCCAATTGCCATTATCTTTAAATTCATCCTTAGGTAAACCCCATTCTTGCATGCTATTCCGTACATCAATAGGGACACTTTCATCATTTTGCAAAAAATACATTAAGCCTTTTTGGTATAATTCATGTTCCTTAATTATTTGTTTGCGTCGCTCGTAAGTTGCTTCTGGATAATCATAATTTTTGCCAATGTAATCCGTACTAAAAGGCCCATGATTGTTGGTATCCGTTTTGCGATTGGGAATCAGGTCAAATTTATCAAAGGTTTCACGCCAACCTGTAGCAAATACTCTTGCCAATAATTCATATCGTGCTGGGTTGTACCCTTCTGGTTTTGCAAAAGGTATTCTATTGGCTGGATTACTGCTCAAACACATCCTGAAACAATAAGCCTGAATCTTATTGTCACCAGAACCATACTCTGCTATTGGTTCAGAAGAAATTTCTGGTAAAAGCCCACTATTTGGGTCATTTGCGATTTTATAGGGACTAACCTTCGTTTTAAAATGATGACCGTGTTGAAAAACTTCTGGTTGAACACCATTCCATTTTTCACCGTAAACACTGTTGGCTTCGCGACCAATATGATACTTTACTCCTGCCAATGCCATCAGGTCGCCTTCATAAGTAGCATCAATAAACATTTTTGCCTGATAAACCTTTCCGCTTAGGGTTCGAAAAGATCGAATACCTCCAGATGTCTTTACTATACTTGTTGGTGAACGATCTAACCATTCATTTCGATAAACAATCAGTTTGTTTTCTTTTACTAAATCTTCAAATATTTTCTCGGCAGCATGTGGCTCAAATATCCACATGGTTCGGTTAGCACCATCAATGGCGGGCGTTCCTTGCCCCTTGTTGCCATATTCTTCTCTCTTTTGCCATTTCCATACACTATTATCCTGGTAATGTTGATATAACCGTTGGTAAAATTCACGTGCTAAACCAGCTATTACTTCCTTGTTGCCTGTATCAGTAAAACCTAAACCTCCAGACGACAAACCACCTAAATGTATATCAGGCGACACTACGATAACCGATTTGCCCATTTTCTTGACCTGTACCGCAGCAATTATTGCAGCAGAAGTACCTCCATAAATAATTACATCGGCTTGTCTGATGATGGGTGTTACAGCAATAAGCGTCTTCGGAATGGACATGAGAAGAACCAATGATACAACAAAAAATATGTTTTTTTTCATAGTTTGAATCTGCTTAACATATTGTTGGTTTAGCGTAAATAAAGAAGATTCATTAAAAGACTAAATGAAATCTTCTGTTTCAAGTTAGCTTGAAATAACAGAAGAACTATCTGCTCTTGGGGTAGTTTCTTCCTGAAAACTTGATTTAATTATACTTTTATTTCCAAGCCCTTATCGTATTCGCCAGCCCAAAGTTTATTCGCATCTTTATCGTTTAGAATATGACCTAGGCAATCTTCAACTACTTGCTTATTCCTTACCAAATTGTAACCATATTGATACAAGTCAGCAGCAAACAAGGGGAGCAAATTATACCGCTTGAGATAAAAGCCTCTAATAAAGGATCGATGCAAAGTATGTTTATGTTTTTGAAAGAAAAGAATCGAGCTATAGGATACCGTCTTTCTTTGGAAAATTTTGCTACATACCCGCCCATCGAGGTATATCCAATCTACGCTATTTCGACGATTAGAATAGATTAAAATCAAAAAAAGCAGTAAACTATATCCGTTTACTGCTTTAAAAACTAACTGTTATTTTTCGTAATTATTATTTGAATAGAAGGTTTTTTACATTTAATGCTTTACTATTGCCCGTTGGGAATTTCACAAACACATCGTGTTGTCCTGAAACCCCTTTTATTTTCTGGCTAATATATTTAAAGGTGTTGACACCCGTTGGAGAAAAAGGGATAGTCGCTATCAATTTTCCCGTTTTTAAATCATCCAACCAAATCTCTATTTTACCCGTCACACTTGCTGAAATCTGTACTTGTACTTCCTTGCTTTTTTTATCTCCTAATTCTACGCCAGATAGCATAAACCACCCCCCCAAGTTTGAATTATTCGTAACGACATCTTCTGTACCAACCTTTACTTTTTCAACGCCATAGTAATTGCTATAACCTACCGCAGGCAGTTCAGTAAAACCATCTTTACACACGAACAAATCAAAATCAGCAGGTTTTTTTTCAGTAAATAGCCCTACGCTTGTACCTACCCATGAATTATAATTTGGTTGGGTTTTATCAAGGTTTTTCAAATTGATACTCTCCCCTACCTGTTTCCAGTTTTTGCCATCTCCACTATAATACGCTACCAAGTTGTGTAGATTTCTTACAACTTTTAGCCATACGATATTCCCAAAGGTATTTGGAACAGACTGAGTGTGTTTTTCAAAACTAAAAATGATTTTTTTGCCCTTTTCGAAACCACTATACAAACGCACTGTCACTTTTTGATTACCACTACTCAGATAAAGTCCTGCTTTGGTTAGAGAATCAGTCGCATTAAAATCTACTTTTGTAACGGCTGAATAATAGTGGTCTGTTTCCTTTTGAACAATACTAGTTCTGCTACTATCTGAAACAAGTCGTAGCCAGCCTTTTCTGCTAGTAAGTGAATATTTGTCTGCATATTTCTTGCTCAAAAAGTGCCAGTCTAACGCAAGGGTTTCTTTCTCAAAATAATCTGTCGCAACGCTTCGCCAATTGATATCACCTTTAGGGAGATTAGGGCTTGCGATAGGTAAAGTAGTAGGAGCCATTCCCCAAGGGCGGTCACCTTCCCAAATCACAGGGTAAAGCGATGTCTGACGACCCGTACCTGACCAATCATCACCATCATACTTTTCATAACTTTGTCCAATTGTCCACCAGCTTCCATCGGCCAATTGAATAGGTGCTGAAATATGGTTAGGACGACGGAACCCTACTTTTGGGTCGGTAATAGGTTTAAAAAACTCTCCTAATCGTTCCCATTTGGTTGAGTCACCTGTCAAAGCCGTACCCCTCATTACATATTGCCCTCCTGATACATCCCCTGCAGGGAAGTAATAATAATAGCCATTACGCTTACACATAACAGGGCCTTCTGCCCAACTATATTGTAGTTTTGCATTTACCCAGTCCATATCAATCACTGATGATGTCAGTTGACCATCTTTGCCTAATTCTTGCAAACGATTGGTTTTTTGTCCGTTCTTGATAACCATGTAAGGTTTGCCATCATCATCTACAAAAATGGCATTGTCATATCCCAATGGTCCTGTTTTCGGATTTGACTTTACCTGTACTGGCGTAGACCAAGGTCCTGCCGGAGAATCGGCCTTGCTAAACCATTGTCCATTAGAAGAGAAATATATCCAATATGAGCCATAGAAATACGTAATAGCACCCTGCCAAATTCCTGCTGATGGATTATCTGAGACAAAGCTACCTATCGTTGGTGGTACTACACGGCTAATAACTTTCCAATGCACCATATCTTTTGAATGATAGATTGGTAAATAAGGGGTAAAATGAAAGCTTGAGCCACAATGGTAAAAATCATCCCCTACTTTTAGCATCGTTGGATCTGGATGGTCGCCTGGCAAAACAGGATTTACGTATGTTTTTACTTCATTAAAAAAATCTTGTGCAATTACAGATACTGAGCTAGTAAAGCATAATAAGCCTATTAATATGATGTACTGATTTATTTTATATTTCATATAAAGTTTTCTTTAGTGAATAATCAAGAGGATATTAGTTAAAATCGGTTCAGAAGTTATTTAATCGTTAATGTACCTGTATTAGGAAGATAGCCAATGGTAGGATCAGCCCTAAACCAGTCACTACATAACCTTCCAATGACTGTGTAGCATGGTTAACCATCATTAACAGGTATCCCCCTGCATTTTTTGGGCAAAACTTCCACTTGCAAATACTATACAGAATATAGCTAACAAATAGATTTTATATTTTTTATCTTCTCGTTTCGGATAACACTTGCCAACCTTATCGGTTTACCTATTTTACTTACCCTTTGTACTGATCACTGAGTAAAAAGCAGGCTTAGGTTGATAGTTACGGTCGAACAATAATGGATAGTTTGTTCTACCACGCACTGGCCATCCATTCAACCAACTTTGTCCATCATGTACTCCCCAAAAAGTTACTCTCGAAATCTTGTCTTTATGTTTCAAAAACAGGTTAAAAAGAGCTTCGTAATCCATCGCTAATTGAGTTTGAAGGCTGTCGGGCAATCCATTTGCATAAGGATTTAATGATGGAGAATTTTGCATGCGTTGATTCACATCAGCACCTTGAAAATCACGTTTTAGCACCTCAATATCCAGTTCTGTAAAAGCTACTTTAATGCCCAATGCCGAATACGCTAAAATACTTTCTTCAATCTGTTTCAGCGGTATTTTACCCAAATGCCAATGTCCCTGAATACCCACACCATCAATTTTCACACCTGCTGCTTGGATTTTTTTAATCAACGCAATACATCCTGCTCTTTTAGCAGGTTGCTCGTTATTGTAATCGTTATAGTAAAGTTCTGACTTTGGCGAGGCCGTCTGTGCTAGTCTAAAAGCTTCAGTAACAAAGTTTTCGCCTAATTTATTCAAAAAAATAGACCTGCGCATTGTTCCATCTTCGTTGAGTGCTTCATTGACAACATCCCATGTTTTTACTTTCCCGTCATATCTTTTAGCAACTGTTGTAATATGATTTTCAAAGAAAGTTTTCACAGAATCAGCATCTTTTATCTGGCGAACAAAATTTGGCAGTTGACTATGCCAAATTAACGCATGTGCATTCACTTCAAGATTCAAGTTTTTGCAGTAGGTTATTAACTTATCGGCAGGTTCAAAGTTGTATACATCCCATTTTGGATGAATAATCTGAGCCTTCATAATATTTTCAGGTGTAGCCGTATTAAACTGTTGAGCAATTAAACTTGTCGCCTGTGGGTCTTTATCATCTATTTGATAAATACTCAAGGCTGTGCCAATCACAAAATCTTTTTTAAATACCTTCTTCAATGAAGGAGTTTCTTTCACAGATTTCGTATGCTTTATCGGAGGTTTTGCCGATACCTCTACCATGCCACATAGTAAAAGTGCTAATAATATTTTGCTATTTATCATTGGATAATTTCTATTTTTATAATTATATATTATTGAACTATCTAGTAATCAAACAAATAATACGTTTTTTACTATTTATAAGCTGTAATCGTTTGTATAGTTCCATCTGGATTGTAGTGCAATTCTGTCACTTTTACATTTCTTAAATGTGTTTTTCCAGAAAGCTGAATATCATGATAAAACAAGTACCATTTTCCTTTGACCTCAACAATTGAGTGGTGACTTGTCCAACCGTCAACAGGATTTAATATTACGCCTTTGTAAGTAAAAGGGCCATAAGGAGTATCGCCAACGGCATAGCAAAGGTTATGAGTATCACCCGTTGAGTACGAGAAGTAATATTTTCCTTTGTATTTGTGCATCCATGAAGCTTCAAAGAAGCGTTTGTCATTATTATCTTCTAAGAACAATTTACCATTCTCATCTAAAATTTTGATTTCTTTTACTTCACCGTCAAATTGCTTCATATCTGCGGTTAGCTTTGCTATTCTTGGCAAACGAGCGACTTCGCCTTTCTTTGGATTGTCTGTTACTCCTAAGTACGTATTTTTGTCATAACGTTGTAACTGACCGCCCCAAATGCCCCCAAAATACATGTAAAAGCTACCGTCAGTATCTTTAAAAACGCAGGGGTCTATGCTATAACTACCTTTGATGGGTTCTTTTTCTGCCTTAAATGGTCCTACAGGACTTTTACTAGTTGCTACGCCCATTCGGAATATATCTTTTTTATCTTTCACGGGAAAATACAAATAATACGTACCGTTTTTGAAGGCTGCATCAGGTGCCCAAAGCTGGCGACCCGCCCAAGGAATATCTTTGATAGAAAGCCCTACACCATTATCTTTTACTTTCCCTCCAATTTTATCCATCGATAAAATGTGAAAGTCTTTCATATCAAAATGCCCTCCTTCATCGTCTTGAGCAACGCCAGATTCAATGTCATGTGAAGGATAAACATAGATTTTTCCATTGAAAACATGCGCAGAAGGGTCTGCCGTATAGATTTCCTTTATTAATGGCTGTGAAATCGGTTGTTTCTTTGAATCTTGTGCTACTACTGATAATGTGATCATTGTCATTGAAACAATCATCAAAAAAATAGACTTGTTTTTCATTGCTTAAAATTAGTTTTGGTCATTTCTGCGACCTACTTGTTTAATATTTACTACAAAAATCATTTGTACTATATTTGATTATCACCCTAAACCAAAGCTCAGTATCATCCTTTAAAATGAAGATTAATAGTTTTTCATGATGCCTAAATCATAGGGAATTATTCCATAGTCAGCATAATTGCCATTTACTACGCCCTGAAATATTACTTGACAATGATTTATATCTTCTATTTCACACATTTCATCTATCCCCGAACGCAAAATTTCTCCATGCGATACTTGGTCTGTCCAATGCTCATTCGTTTCAATTAAATTAGCGTAATCAGCCCACTTTTCATTAAGTTTTGTCCAAGTGCCATCAAGACTTGATGCTTGCCATATTTCAAAGTAGCGTCTTATATCTTCTACCATCATATAGTATTTGCCATCCGCTTTATTTTTATATACATGGGGTGCTTCAAAAGTATCTGTAGCAACTACCACAGGCTCAGACCATTTATAGGGAAAATCGGCAACAAGCGTACTACGTTTTTTAATCGTAAAAGAGCCATCCTGAGCTGAATAAAAACAATGTATTTTTGTGCCATCTGAGATACACCAAAAATCAATTCCATCGGTAAAACCCATGGCTTTACCCGCTGACCATCCTTGAGGACTATTGATATCTGCATTGGTTGAAAAGGTTGCTCCTAAACCGCTTTGGTAGATTAAATACCAAGTTTTTTTTGATTTAAGTTGAAAAACCTGTGGTGCACAAAAATATGACCCTCCATTTAATGAAGTCATATAATTTCTATCGGCTTTTTTCAAGTCTGTTAGCTCTTTACCAGCAATATAACCCATGCGCCATTTAGTAGCGTCTCTTCCAGTGTAGAACACATGCCATTTTCCGTCAACATTCACAATGGTTGGGTCTTTTACCGAAACGTCGTCAAAAGTTCCAGTAATGCCTTCCAAGAAAACCCTATCGCCAGTTCTCCAAATAGGATTTGATTTCATCGTATAAGGAGGGCTTATTATCGTAGGCGTTACTTCTGTTTTTTTGCAACATATAAGTGCCGAAAAAACGAATAACCATCGAACTATTTTGAGACTGCATTTATTCACTACGCTTATCATTTAAGATTGATTATATTATTATTTTGGATATTTAAGTTGATAACCGAAGTCAATAGATTGTCTCCAAATTTCAGACATCGCAAAGTAAAATAATAAGTGAAAAAACATGTAGCACAAATTAATATATCTGTATTCCAAATGTTCAAAGGAAAATATAAAACGATAAATTCAATTCATTTTAATATAAAAATGAGTTTTAAAAAACGATTAGTGAAGAATTAATCACAAGTAAGCGATAAAGTAATGAACTTTATCGCTTGGATAACTGTATGAATTATCTGATTATTTAGTAGGCTCTTCAACTACTAAAATGCTTATTTTTGAGACTGAATATTGTGTGTTAGTGATAATATTTCTCTACTATCAATTTGTCTCCCTATTAAACTATTTCTAGCTCATATCATTTGAAAATTTCCAATGATATGAGCTAGAAATAACGAGACCTTACTATTAGTTTTTTTATATTTTCACAAAATTAAATACCATAAAAAAATATAACATCACGAACCATTAACAATATACGTTACATATCTTATTTAATGGTTTGAGTATAATTTTACATTTTAAATCTCGTTATGCTAATTATTTATCACCACTGTGGTAATACTACTTGGTGCTACGTTTAGTTCAACAATACTGCTGGTAACAGTCAAATTTTGCTTGGTTAAATTTTCTTTTTCAGTAGTAGTATAAGCAATAGCAGTAGTAGCAGCTAGTCCATTTAGCTGAACATTTTTAACAGAATTACTTTCTGGGTTTAGTATTACCACAACCGTCTGCGTCCCTTTCTTATAAGCTGTTATTTTTAAATAAGTATTCGTACTGAAATCCGTACCTATGCGAACAAACCCTGGGCGGACAAATTTTGAATAATGCGAGAAACCATATCCACGCTTAAGCACTTCTCCATTGATAGTACCCTCTTCCCCATCGCCAATAAATGAATAGTAGCGTTGCAAATACCACCAAATGTAGGCATTCCAATTATTAGTCATTGCATCATGGACGGAAACAAGCATTTTCATACTTTCAGCCCATTTGGCAGTTTCTGAATAGGTATTCCATTTAGCAGCACCCGTATTTCCAGTATCCAGATTTAATAAAAACTCTGTCATCCAGATTTCTTTTTTCTTTTGCTCTGCCAAAGGGAACTTCGCTAAACCACCACCATAAATATGACCCGCCACGATGTCAAATTTTTGAGAAGCCTCTTCATTAGATAGCAAGGCATTAGTCATGTTCTGGTTAAAATTCAAAGATTCTGGCGCAGCAAGTTTTGCTCCAACAATTTCGCCCGGAGCCTTCAAGAAATTAATCATGTCGTCGGCAGTCCAATCACAAGATTCATAAGAAGCTTTCCAATCAGGCTCATTTTGAATGGAAACCACATCTACAGGAGCACCATTTTGAGTCATAAAAACGATAAATTCATTGATGTAATCTTTAAATGCTTTGTAGTTTTCAGGCAATAAACGACCTCCTATATCACTTTTATTACTCTTGAGTGCTGCAGGAGGCGACCAAGGACAAGCCAATACTTTTGCTCCATATCTTTTTGCCTCTTTTACAGCTTCTACAATAATAGGCCATTCATTTTTATTAGAAGACAATCTTACCCTAAAAATGCTAAGCCCCAATTGGTTTTCATCTATCCCAAATGCTTTTGTTGCTTCCGTAGGTTTCAACGATTGCGTCCCCCACATTCTGTTTGCTGCACCAAACCCTGTGATTGTCTGATAGGTTGTCTGGGGGTTTATATTAATATTAAAAGGTGTGGGCTTAACCACAACAGGATTAGTATCAACAGCTTTTTCACAAGCTGAACAGATAACTATTAACGTGAATAAATAGAAAAAAGATTTGAACAAATTTTGCATAGTTATAGTAGGTTTTGTTTTATAAATGACAATAAAAGTTCTTACCAAGCCGTCTGAAACGGCTTGATAATTCTTAAACTCCAAAGAATGATATAACCACTATTCATAAAAATAGTGGTTATGTTTGTGAGATATTATTTAGTAAGTCGTTCGTATTTCAACTGTTTACTTGCCCAAGGAATGAAAAACTGAAAGTTAGGGGCATCTGTATGACCGCCATTGTGTTGGCGCCACGCTAATTCGCCGTCGAGTAATCCAGAAAGTACGGGAGGCATATTTTCAGTATTATAATCATTACTTACCCCTAAATCCTTTGCACCCAACAGTTTAAATACTGTTCCTGCCGCTATGGTAGCTTTATAACTCCCAACTTGGTCAAGCCATTTAGCATCTCCCTTTTCTGGTATGCCATAACTCACAAAAGTAGGACGTGGTGCACAAAGTGCCAGAAGTTCGTGTGAGTCTACGGGAATATCACAGCCTGTTTTACTCCCAAAAGAAGATTCAGCTGTAGCATACTTGAGGTAATTGCCAGCCAACCAATGAAATCCTCCTGAACTAGCCAAACTTTCTACTGCTTCACCAAAAACTCGTCTTTGTAGGGTAGTTCCACCCTTTCCCGATGAGCCAATTAATCCTAAGGCAAAACGTTGGTCAAAAGCCATTGCCACTAGCGCCGCTTTTCCATACCTTGAAACGCCTTCGATTCCTACTTGCTTGGCATTGACCAAAGGTTCTGTCTCGAGATAGTCTAGTGCTTTGGATGCACCCCAACCCCACGCTCTTAAAGCGCCCCAATCGTCTGGCTTTCTTGGTTGTCCTTTATTTACTAAACCAATAATTCCGCGCGTTAGTACTGCACCATTATCAGCCTGTATACTACCTGTTTCTAGCGTACAGTATCCCCAACCAGCCGCTAACAATTGCTCGGTAGGTGGAGAATCACCCGTGACTGGCGGTGCAAAAAAGCTAGGTGCGGGTAGTCTGGTGATAGGCGAATAAGCAGGGTACTTATCAAAAATCTGCTTTAAATCTGGGTTGGTCTTTATCATCATTTCCTTAAAAGCCAGATTTATTTTCTCCATATCGCTCGGGTTAGGCTGTGCTGGTGCTGGCAAGGTAGGGAAACCAAACATGATAAGTACTGGTACTGGACCTTTTACATTAGTCGGTAATACCACTACCATGTTGATATTTACATCAATCAAAGGATAGTCGGTATTATCTACATGACCAATCAGGTGTTTAGCCACTACGGGTACACGCCCTACAAATTCGTTATCAGTAACTTTTACTGTCCAAGTTACTTTAGGTACATTTTTAGGGATTCGCCCATACATTTCTTTTTCAAAGTCTTCAGCAATTTCTGGGCGACGTTGATTCCACCATTCTGTGGGAGTAGTTATTTTTTTACCATTTTTGGCAGTAAGAATATCTGGTAATAAAGGGCAAGGATTGGCCAATTGCTCATCGTAATTAGCATAATTTGGGTCAGCTTCACTAGCACTTGGCTCTGGTCTTAGTTTTTTAATACCTAATTGCTGCATCATATTAGCTTGGTCTTGCTGTGCAGTAAATGTGGTAAGGGGCGGGTATTTGTTACTATCAATGACAGTCTGTTGCGATAAGCCTAAATAGCTTAGGCTCATAGCTCCAATAAATATTAAGTATATTTTCATAGTATAGGAATTTTTAAACGCAATGATTATTTATCGGTTCTGAATGGTGATGCAGGAAGCCCCTCTTTATTATATAAATTAGGATTCACAGGATTATCAGCCCATGCATATCGTACATATAATGGCTTCGTTACTTCATCACTCCACACTATTACTTTATCTCCTTCAATTGTTGTTTTTGCCCAAACGAATTTTTTATCTTCCCCTGCAATAGCAAAATCTCCCAGTTGTTCGCCATCATTGGTTGTTAAGCCCGTTCCTACATTCGTAAAGCTGATAACTATTTTATTTCCTTCTATTACAGAAGACTCAAACAAAGGTCCAGAGCTAACCAAGTTTTCGTGATAGCCCAATTTCATGGCTGTTAGAGACAAGCGTTCGCCTACATCTTTTTTATTATCTGGATGAATATCGTTCCATTCACCAAGGTCAATGGCAACGGTCATGGCAGTGTTAGGAACTGATAATGCTTTTAGCTGAGATTCCCTTAATAAAGCCCAACTACTTTCTGTAGGAAGATAGCTATATTCCATAAAATTAGGCAGTTGCACATACAAAAATGGTAGGGAATCCTCCATCCATTTAGTACGCCAGTCCTGAATTAACGCAGGCAATAACTTTTCGTATGCTTGTGGCTGACCCGCATTGCTTTCTCCTTGATACCAACAAAAACCTTTAATCGCATAATTGATAATTGGAGCAACCATGGCATTAAACAAAGCCGTTGGTTGATTTTGAGCATTGATTCCACCGCCCCAATTACCCCCAGTAATGGGTTTATAGACTAACCCCACCTTATATTGCCAACTACCTTTAAGGTCAACAGTATCTGACCCTGAAAAAATACAATATGATTTATCAGGCACAAATCCGCCTTTGCCTGCCGTATTTGTTACACGGACTACAAAAAGATTTTTGCCTGATTTTAATACATCTTTACCGACTTTATACCTACGTTGTGGATATAAATAGGAAGTACTACCTATCCTCTTACCATTAATATACAGCTCATCGGCATCTACGATTCTCCCTAAAAATACTTGTGCCTGCTTGCCTGTCATAGTAGCAGGAATCTCTATTTCTCTTCTATACCACACTACGCCATTAAGGTCTTTTAATCCTTGGTCTTCCCAATATCCAGGAATGTTGATATTCCGCCAATGCTTAGGCATATAAGCGGACTCATACCATTTTGAAGCCCCCGATAAGCCTTCGTCCACTACTTGTACCGGTTTATTAGTACTAGTAGCAGGTTTTCGATTCAAACTATTAACATAGGAAGTATCCTTATTTTTCTCAATAATCCCCTTGATTGCCCCAAAATCTTTGAAGCCTTCTTCACTCATCCATGCCTCTATAGGTGTACCGCCTACACTGGCATTGATGATACCCACTGGCACTTTATATTTTTCATGTATTTTCTTAGCAAAAAAATAGGCAACCGCGGAAAAAGGTCTTACATCTTCACCAACCGCCGCTTTCCACTGACCATCGGGAAGGTCATTTTGGGCACCTTGAAGATTAGTGAGAGTAGGTATCCAAAACTGTCTGATTTGTGGATAGTTAGCTTCAGCAATCTCTTTTGCATAGGTTACATCATGGATATTCAACTGATGAACCATATTACTTTGTCCGCTACAAAACCACACATCTCCAATAAGAATATCTTGTATTTTGATTTGAGTCTGTCCTACAATATCCATCGTAAACGGTCCTCCAGCCTCCATGGCAGGTAAAACAATTTGCCAATTTCCCTTTGTATCAGTCGTAGTTTTATATTGTTTATTTTTAAACTTCACGGTGATTTTCTCGTTAGGAGATGCCCATCCCCATATTTTCAGGTTGGTATTTCGTTGAAGTATCATTCCGTTGCTAATTAATTTGGGCAAACGGAGTTGTGCATGAGCTACCAAGCTCATCACAGCCATTAAACAAAAGAGAATTGTCTTTTTCATAATAAAATCGCTAAACTAGGATCAAAGCCTCTCAAATTTTAGTAAGAGAATTTATGGGTTATTTTTTAGTGTTATCATTTAATGTTTCTTCAGGACCAAGGTAACTTTTTTCAATACCTCCAAAGTCAGCCACTAACTTTTGTAATACTACTCCCGGCGTTACTAACCAAAATTTCAAAGTATGCTTTCCTGCGTTAGGGATATTATGCTTAGTGGTTTTAATAATAATATTTTCTGATACCCATTTATTCCATATTCCCTTATCACTTGTTTTATCTTCTTTGTTTAAACTAATGATTTGAGGAGCCTCATTATCTACAGAAATTGCGTATTGCAAACCATTCTCTTCTCCATTAAAATTTAGACTAGGAGAAAAATAGGCATCTATCGCAAAGTCTCCCTTGCTATAAGTATAGATTTCGTATTCCAAATGAGGGGCATTGCCTTCTGGCTGTTGTTCCTTCCCAACCACTGGGAAAGCAGTAATAGCCGACCCCGTTCTGCCGTGGTCAGGAAGCACAGTCCATTTTATGCCATTTGTATTGATTGCCTTTGAATAATGATTAGCGTCAATCGATACCCCCTTTTGTTCGTCTTGATAAAAAATATTACCTTTTTGTCCTGTAGGAATTTGGGCTTTTTTTACTGTTTTAACCCCCAAGTCCTTTTGTTCTGCCACTGAATCTGCTAATACATACTTAACTACTGGTATTTTCTGTTTTACTGGTTGTTGCCAGTAAGTGTATCCAATGTGGGTCTGGCTCATCATGTGGTTCCACTTGCCGTTATTCAATTGGTGATATGCCAATGTAATTAATGAATCATTCGCATACAGTTGTTTTACTTTATCGGCATAAGTATTCGCTACGTTCCATTTATTATTAGCTGCTCTTTTGTTCAATGCCACATGATAATACATTTCATTGAGATTGGCACAGGCTTTTATAGGATGTAATACTAGTTGAAAATAAGCATCATGATATTCAGAAGGCAATTGTTTGTTGATGGTTTCAGCTTTTTTTAGCAAGTCATTATATTCAGTTACCACCTTTTTCCACTCATTATTATTCAGACTATACGTATCAGCGTCAAGTAATTCTGGTTTTCTTCTCCCGTTATACTTGGCATATTGATTCATTAAATAGGCAATTTTTTGCCCTTTTTTTTCCCAAAATTGTGCTTCAGCCCATGTTATACTATACTTTTGTAAGTCGTTCGCATTCATCTTTTCGGGATTCCAAGCATATGCTAAAAAGAACGAAATCGGAAATTCCATTGGTTTGATATCCCCTACATTTACAATCCATATATCCTTTACGTTATGTTCCCAAGCTAGGTGCATCTGTTCCCAAATACGTGGAAGTGGGTTAGTATTCAACCATTTATAATTTCGAGGGCCTCCAACATAATCAAAATGATAATAGATACCATAGCCTCCTTTTCTAGGTTTATCTGCTAATTTAGGTAGTCTACGTATATTCCCCCAATTGTCGTCACATAGTAAAAGGGTCACGTCGTCTGGTACGCTCATACCTTTTTCATAATACTCCTGAACTTCTTTGTATAGTGCCCACAGTTGTGGCGTTTCGCTGGCGGGCTTGCCAGTTTCTTCGCTGATGATATTCCTTTGGTCTTTCACTATTCTTTCCAGCAAGGCTGTAGCCGTTTCTCTAGACATTGGCTCATCGCCATCACCTCTCATACCTATGCTTACTATTTTCTCATTATATGCCCTTTTTATCCCTTCTCGCCAAAACTGCTGTAGCTTATCTTTATTGGTTTCATAGTTCCAAGCACCCTTTCCAACTCTTCGCCATTCGTCATGCGCACGCATCAATGGTTCATGATGTGAAGTACCAATAACAATCCCGTACTTATCAGCCATTTTTATATTCAGTGAATCATCGGCATAAAAGGCATTGCCCCACATCGCTGGCCATAGATAGTTTGCTTTTGAACGAAGTAACAATTCAAATACTTTTTCATAAAATGTATGATTAAAACCTCCAAACTTTTCTTTAGTCCAGCCAGATAAAGCAGGGGCTTCATCGTTAATAAAAATCCCTCTATATTTTACCTTTGGAGCATCAACAATTCTGATACTTTGTTTAAGATAAACATCCTTTTGCTTTTTGACAGGCACATCTGCCCACCAATACCAAGGCGAAACGCCTATTTGTTTGGATAGTTCAAATACGCCATAAGCAACTCCACGGCGGTCGTTTCCTGCAATAACAAGAACATTAGACACACCTGATTTTAGATGATTGACCGACTGTATCAGCGACGCTTCCCATTGGTTTTTAATGGCATTAGCGTCAATTTTCCTCTGTAAAATCAGTTCATTAATAAATGATGATTGTTGTATCGTACCGATTACAATGACATTTTTATGTGTTTTATCAACTGCATTAATAATAGGGATTTTTTTGCCTATTACTAATGCGATGTCTTGTTGTAAAAGTTCTGCTGATTTTTTTACAAGCGCAACTTCAGCATTATCAACATAGATGGCTGCTGTAGAGAGAGCAAAAGAAGATTTATCAACAGTAATACTTTGAGATAGCCCTGATATGGAAACAAGGAAAAATAAGGCAATGAATAGTTTTTTTTTCATTTATCTTTTTGAAATAATTAAATAGAGATTAATAGTTATATGTTCAGATAATTATGGCATTTTCATGATTACTTGTGCAAGAGAATACCTTATCGGGCGAGGAGTCTCACTGCTTACAATTAACTTATTAGAGAATTGCTGAAGGCTGTATAAAATATAAGCCACAGGGTGATTAAACGGTGGGGTACTTTTGACTAATAAGCATAGAAAACTTGATACAAATCTATTTAATCACCCTGACACAACAGAAAGAGGGCAATTGTCAAAATTGTCGCTTGTTATCCAACAAATTAAATTCCCAAATCAGGTTTATTCATAGCAAAGATACAAATAAAAAATTTCGTGCAACCGATTGCATGAAATTTTAAAGAATAAATTGTCATTATTGAAGGTATATTTAGCATTATACTCCCTAAATAGTAGTATAATATTAAAAAATGGAAAAATAGGATTACGATTACTTATTATAAATATGTAATCGGTTCAAATTGAATATTGACAACTATTTAAACGTCAGGATTGTGTTTTTTAGCGATTCTCAGAAGTAGGATTGGATAACTTAATACCCAAAAATGAGTCAATCTCTTCATAAGAGAACATTTGGAATTAAAAGATTGTCCATTTCTATCATACACCGATATAATGTATTTTGTATTTACTCCTTCCCCATCTACTTTTAAATAATGAATGTATTTGCTTACCTGTTTAACTAAGAAAATAGAAAAAATTGTTTGTATTAAATAGCTAAAGCTAACCATGTTGAGCATGAAAAAAAGAAGAATAGGTAAGCATTACCCCCCCCAATTAGCTCAGTTAAATTACTGTAAGCTGTGTAATCGATTATGAAGCCGAGTCATTTCTTTATTGAATTGATTCATTAATGACTGATATTCAGGAAACATTTCAAATAATATTGCTGTTCGCAACCCTTTGATGCTATCTCGTTCTAAATTATTTTCTAACGATTGCTTATGATCATAAAAACTATTCGCTTGAATTTTATCAATTATTTGTTGATAAAGAACAGGATTTTCTAATAAATAGCGTTTATCCAGCCCAGCAAGCGCTTTTTCATATTCCTGTTGTAGCATATTGATGTTTTCTTTTAACATCGATATTTCGCTATTTTGTTCAGTATTACGCTTAACTACTTTTTTTACTTTTTCTTTCTTTACTTCATATTTATCAAAAAGATTAGGCGTATAAACCATTGTATTGAGGAATCCGCCAATATTTTCTATGCTTTTCCCTGATGCTAACGTATGGAGGGTATAGGTAATCGCTCTTTCTATTTGCTCTGCTGGCACCTCTCCTACCCACTTCTTTACTTGCTGCATGGTAACGTATTTTTCTACTTTCTGAAATAATGTTTCAACCACATTATCGACAGCAATTATTTCTATGCCTTTTTCCGTAGTTTTTGCAGAAGCAACAGATTCTACTTTCAATCGTTGGTTTTTTGTATTCTCGAAAATATAGAAAGTAACAGCTACTACTTTCCTTTTCTGAATTTCTTCTTCAAACTGAAAATATATATCTGTGTACTTAGCCAAGTCTTTTTCTGCTCGTTTGATTAAACCTTTAAAATGACCATAGAGTTGGTATTCATGTGATTCTATCGACAGCAATTCCTTTAGTTCATCTAGCATGAACTTTCTTTTGCCTATCTTTTGATATTGTTTTAGCAATTCAAATAGCCTAACAGAATAAATACTGGTTAGGCTCAGGATATTTCTAATATCATATACCAAGTATCTGGCTTTTAATTCTAATAAAAATTGTTTGAGCGCAGGATGAAAACTAAGCTTGATATAATTTTCCTTAGCGCCTTCTTCTGGATTAGCCGTTGATGCCACCAAGTGTGTTTTAAAATATTCTCGTTTGCCTTCCGCTGTAGTGCGAAGTATTTCTACTTTTTTATCAAGCAATTTTTCAGCAGCTTTTTTTATACTATCATATACTAACCCTGAGTCATGTAAGTTAAACTCTCGCACGATATCTCCAGTGTTGATAGTATATTCATTAAAGTCTGTATCATTGTGTTTAATAAGTGTTAGCATATAAGCAAAAACCCTTGTTTCCCAAATATCAAATTTATATCGGGCTTCTACCAATTCGTTAGCTTTTCGAATTAACTTAATATCCGAATCGGTGTTTAATGGAGCTTTTTTCTTTTTGGTTGCCATTCATTAAAAAGGTAAATGCTCGTAAAAATATATGAATACTTATTAAAAAACAATAAATATATCACATTAAAAAATGGATGTGATATATTGAAATTTTTAAGGTAATTAATTACTCCGAATTATTTGTGATAGATAAATAAAGCCATTTGCATTTTTGAAAATAGTATCTTAATAAGATAGATGTTATTACATTTATTTTCCGTATCCGTTGTGATAGTTGGTAAGTCATGGTTCTCTATAACTTCTATCATGGTAATACTTTTCAAAAAACACTTTAATTACTCCGAATTATTTGTGATAGTTGGATACAAAGAATAGCTAAATAATAGGCATATCAAAGGTAATAAGACATAAAAAGATGATTAATATAATTGGTACATTTAACATCGGTTAAATAATCATTAAATGTGAAATATTAAGGAAAAGATTGTACAAAAAAACATTGAAAATTAGCATAAACATATTTCCGAATTATTTGTGATAGATAAAATCATTGACATTTATACACAAACGTTACTACGTCAATATTTGCTCCGAATTTTATGCGATACTTCTCCGAATTATTTGTGATACTTCTCCGAATTATTTGCGATAGATAAGTGCATTTTTCCGAATTATTTGTGATAGATGCCGAATTATTTGTGATAGATAAGCCCATAATAATCTAATTATCAAATAGTTACAAGGCCTGAAAGTATTTAAAATAATAAATTAAAATAAAACAACATTGTTATTGTTTATGTTTTTTATTAAAAAATAAACCTGAAATTGATATTGTCCTAATATTAGTAGTAGCTAAATATCATCAAAAGATACTACTAATAGTTTAAAATTAGGCTGTAATATATAACCTAATTAATATAAAAAATGTATTTTACTTAGTAATATTAAATACAGGTCTTATATTTGCATAACTTATTTTATACTATAAAAAATGCTGACAACCGAATTATTGATAAGATTCTTGAATAGGAATCCGGCCTTAACAATCACAGGCATTGAGAAAGAAGCGGGCATGCCTACAAGGTCGCTGACGCAAATTATTAATCTCAAAAGAGAACTATCAGATAAACAACGTTTGAAACTATTACCGATTTTGATGAAGTATGGTTATAGCGAGACGTTCAATTTAAAAGCTACTACGATTGCGATTGCTAATAACAAGGGTGGCGTTGGTAAAACAACCACAACGGCTTATCTAGGAGAGGCATTATCGAACAGAGGGCTAAAAGTACTTTTAGTAGATTTAGATTCTCAGGGAAATTTGAGCCAAATTTTTAATGTAACAACCGAAGAGGGACAGGTTTTCAATTCGTTGATTAATTTTAATGAAACCCTCCATATCAAACCAATTACAGAAAATCTGCATATTGCACCATCTGATTTAGAATTGCAAAAGGCAGAGCTATCTCTGCTCTCTGCTCCAGCTAATCAACAACGTTTACAACGAGCTTTAGTGCCGTTTTTAGATGTGTATGACTTTATTTTAATAGATTGCCCCCCTTCCCTATCTGTTTTGACGTTAAATGCGTTAAATGCATCTAATTCATGCATTGTAGCCATGCAACCAGAAATGAATGCTGTGAACGGGTTAAATTCTTTGTTTGGTGTCATTCTTGAAACACAAATTTTATCTAATCCAGGACTGAGAATAGAAGGCATCTTGTTTACGATTGTTGAAAAGAATACTGTTCATATTGGCTTGAAAGAAGCAGTTCGTGAAACGTATAGCAGCGTAAATATTTTTGAAACAGAAATTAAGAAAGGAATAGAAATCAAGAAAGCACAAGCGCTTAAATCACTAATTTTTGACTTTGATAAGAACTCAGCTGCTGCTAAGTCTTATGATCAATTGGCAGTAGAGCTTCTTAATAACTTGAACAATAAAAAGTAATCAGGGAATGGCAAAAAAGATTGATTTTAAAACACAGATGAAATCTAATGTGACGCAGACAGTAACTTCTGGATTGATTTCTAATGAAACAATAAAACAAAAAATAGTTATCTTAGATGAGCTCAAGAATCTTATTGAGCCTTTGCAAGAGGAAGAATTACAAGGTTTAGAGAGTAATATTCTTGCCAATGGATGTAAAGATTCTTTAATCATCTGGCAGACTACCGAAAAAGTAATAAATCCAGAAGCTATTACAGATACAGAACGGTTTGTATTAGTAGATGGACATAACCGTTATAAAATTTGCACCAAACATAACATTTCTTTTAATGTTATGCTGATGTTTTTTAATAGCTTACAGGAGGTCAAAAATTACATGCTTGACCTTCAGATGGGTAGGAGGAACCTGAGTCAAATTCAAATGGCATATTATCGTGGGTTGAGGTACAATAATGAAAAAATTACGAGCAAAGCTGAAAATTTCAGCAAAGACGCGGGTGATGAAAAAACATCTCAAAAAATAGCGAAGCAATTTAATGTAGATGAAAAAACTATTCGCCGTGATGGTGAATTCGCGATTGGATTAGAAAAACTTAGTCCCGCTTTTAAGAAAGAGGTGCTTGCTGGGAAACAAAAAGTTTCAAAGAAATCGGTACAACAACTAACGAAAGTGGTCGTAGATAATTCGATAGAATCTATTGAAGATTTAGAAAAGGTATTGTCTAAGAAAGATAGTGCGGAAACAACTCTTTTAACGGAAAGAAAAATAAATAGAGATACTATTCTAACAATTCAGAATATGCTTGAGAAAGTATATGAAACCAATAGTTTAGATGATTATCAATCTTTAAAAGTAAAAGTAGAGGAACTAGGAAAGATACTTTCTGAGGCTTAATTAGAAATTTTCTCCAAGTGGACATTATGTCCACTTGGAGAAATCCATGTTTAGCTTTGCACTTGTCGTTTGGGATAAATGGAATTCTTTTTACCTAAGAGTAATCATTTTAACATTTACAATAATCATACAAAGCGCTGTTTTCATTTGGGATAACGTCTTCATTAAGCCATTAAAATACGATTGTTACAGTGCAAAAAAACAAATTGTGATAGTTCAAAAATATCTATTTTAATGACTTTATCTTTTAAATGTTTGAATGAAAGTATTAGTAGAATCTGAGCTTATTTGTGGGTTAACCAGTTTTCTACGGCTCTCGAAAAATAGGCTACGTCAATAGGGGAGCTGCTGGTAATAATATTGCCATCTGTTACTACTGGAACTTCTAATTCATTTCCGCCAGCATTTTTGTTATCGACCTAAATATTCCAATAGTCAGTTAGTTTTTCCCTTTCAAAATATCTACCGAAGCCAGTACCAAACATTCTATGTACATGGATGCATCTTTATGTTTAAAGAAAGAAGGATAATCCGACATCCACCAATTTTCTTGTGCAAATTGTAATATATATTCTTTCTCTTGCCCATCAATATAAAAGACTTTATAAATACCAGATAGCACAAAGTACTCATGTTTTACTTCGTCGCCTTCGCTGAGAAGGTATTGCCCTTTTCTAACTTTTTTGAGCGTGAAATGAGTTTTTATTTCTTCAAACTCCTCATCATTGATGGGGGCATATGTGTTCGTAGTTTCTCCATGCGATATAAATTCACTTTTTACAAATATAGAGTATAGTCAAATTTTAGTCGCAAATACGATGGCATTATTTTAGATTATCTTGTTGTTTTCTTTTCTGCTTCATGACAAAGCCGATGTATTTAAGAGTTATAGGTTTTTTGTTTGAATAAGTGCATCTATTTTCACTTATTCATTGATAAAAATGTATATTTGTACAAATAATCAAACTAAAAAATGTTAAGAAGCCTTTATAAAGATTTAGTTCATTGGAAAAATTCACCCAATCGAAAACCGCTTATCTTGCAAGGAGCAAGACAAGTTGGAAAAACTTGGCTGATGAAAGACTTTGGGAAACAGGAGTTTGACAATACAGTTTACCTAAATTTCGAGAGTAGCGAAAGGCTAAAAAGCTTATTTTCAGTCGATTTTGATATACAACGCATCATTACTACGATTGAAATTGAAGTAGGCTACAAAATTCAGGCAGACAAATGTTTAATCATTTTTGATGAAATTCAAGAAGCTGATAAAGGACTTACTGCTCTAAAGTACTTCTACGAACAAGCACCCCATTATTTTATTATCGCTGCTGGCTCGCTTTTGGGTGTTTCTTTACAAAAAAGCACTTCTTTTCCAGTGGGGAAAGTAGATTTTTTGCAGATGTACCCGATGAGCTTTGCCGAGTTTTTAGAAAATACCGGTCAGCAATTACTCTTAGATCAACTTAAAATTGAAAATTGGGCTGTAATAGATACTTTTCACGAAAAATTGGTCGATTTGTTACGACGCTATTATTTCGTTGGTGGAATGCCCGAAGCGGTTGATAATTATATTCAATTTCAGGATTTGTACCAAGCTAGAGAAATTCAAAACAAAATCCTACTTGGTTATGAAAACGATTTTGCCAAACATGCTCCAATCGAAACAGTGCCAAGAATTCGATTGGTTTGGAGCCATTTGATTAGCCAATTGTCTAAAGAAAATAGAAAGTTTATTTACGGACAAATCAAGAAAGGTTCAAGGGCAAAAGACTTTGAAACAGCAATCAGATGGCTTACGGATGCGGGTTTAGTACTGAAAGTAAATATCGTTGAAAAACCCAATATTCCGCTAAGTGCCTATGCCGATATTGATATTTTCAAATTATTTTGTTTAGATGTGGGCTTACTCAATGCGATGGCAGGTATTTCGCCAAAAATACTTTTAGAAAAAAACAGTATTTTAACGGAATTTAAAGGGGCATTAACCGAGCAATTTGTGGCACAGCAATTGAAAATCAAACATGAAATCTATTATTGGTCTGCTCAAAACGCTACGGCTGAAATTGATTTTATGATTCAAAAAGAGCAAACAATTATTCCGATAGAAGTAAAGGCAGAGGAAAATCTCAAATCGAAAAGCTTGAAAGTGTTTGTAGATAAGTTTAAAACACAACAGAATATACGTTTTTCAATGAATAACCATAGAGTACAAGACTGGATGATAAACACTCCATTGTATGCGGTGAATAATTTATAAAAAGCCTTTTAAACAGAAATTACTAATGAAGAATCAATTGCTAATTCCCAAACTTTTCAAAAAATCTGCTCTGTAATTTCCGCCGATGGGTATTTCTGTTTTATCAATAAATACCCTGTTTCCTTCAACATGGCTTATTTTTGCTTTATTTATCACAAATGACCGATGAAGTCTTAGGAAATTTTGATTGGGCAATAATGCTAAAAAATCACTAAACGTCATGATTGGGAAAATAGTCTGGTTTTCGGAAACAATTAGTACATTATTTCCTTTGGCCTCAGCATACAGCAAAGAGCTAAAATCCACTTTATGTATTTTTCCATCAGCTTTTATGAAAGTAAAAGCTGATGTGGTTTCTTCTATCGGTTTTATAGAAGGTTGTTTTAATACAGCTAGTTTTTCTTTGACTTTATCAACTGCAATAATAAATCTGTCTAAGGAAAAAGGTTTGAGCAAATAATCTATTGCCGAAAGGTCAAAGGCATCAAGGGCAAATTCCTTGTATGCCGTAGTAAATATGATACAGGGTGGATTTTTAAGTGTTTTTAAAAATGCTATTCCATCCAAAACAGGCATATTAATGTCCAAAAAAAGTAAATCAACAGATTGACTTTCTAATATTTTCTTAGCGACAAAAACATTTTCGCAACTCGCCAATAGCTCAATTTCAGGCAAATGTGAACAGTATTTTTCTATAATTTGTCTGGCTATAGGTTCATCATCTACAATAAGACACGATATTTTATTTTCCATTTATCCTGAGTTTTACTTCATAGTTAGTTGTAGTCTCATTGATTTCCAAATCATACTCGCCTTTATATATCAAATCCAACCTTTTTTTTACATTGTCTAGGCCAAATCCACTATGTTTTTGCTTGTCATTGTATATATTATTATGAGAGTTTACAACCGAAAATAGTATTGAATTTCCCCAAGTTTTTAGGTTTATTTCTATATTTATCACATTATCCAGACTGTTTTTGGAGTGTTTAAACGCATTTTCTACAAAAACAATCAACAGCATAGGTGCTATTTTAAAAGGTTTTTGAGGGTTACTTTCTTCAAAGTCTGTTTTCAAGTTTAGGCGAACGCCTAAACGTATTTTTTCAAAATCAATGTAGTTTTTTATATAGTTTATTTCCTCTGTCAGTGGCACCATAATATCTTTGGCGTCATACACCGAATATCTCAACAAATCTGATAGTTTCAGCAATAAGTTAGGTATTTTTTGATGGTCAGTTAATGACAAACCGTATAGATTATTTAAGGTATTGAACAAAAAATGTGGACTTAGTTGAGACTGAAGAAGCTGTAATTCGGATTGACTATGCAAAGCTGATGTGTTGGCTACGTCTAATTTTTGTTCAGTACGCATGCGTGTGAGCTTTATGAGTAGACCAATTAAGATACTGATAACAAAATAGATAATCAACGCTATAGCGACAACTAAGAATTCCTGATGAGTGATAAGGGTGTCTATAATGGGCATTAAAGATACTATCAGGGCGAAAGTCAACCCAATCAGCACAATAAATACCAAATTACTGATATGCTTTCTTTGCCATAAACTGGCCAAAAAACGGCCTACAAATACACCAATCAACAACAAAATAGTTGATATTAACGCTATCTCGTCGTCATTATTCTTGAAAAAAATATCCGCAAATGCCATAAAGATAGTAAACAGGAGCATTGCAGCTATAAAAGACAGCCCTAAATAATTGCCGATTTTAACGGCTTCTTTTCCAAATATTTTTTCTAAAAAGCTCATTTTGTTTTTTTATACAAAATTGAATACCCTTATGTATAATTAAAATTATTGACTTCAAACGCCATTATTTGACTGACGAAATCGCATTTAAACCTGTTAAAACCTTTGTCAGTCCTTTTGCTATGTTTATCCCTTCAAAATTGATTTCTGTCAGACTTGTTTTCTGGGCAATCCCAAGAAAACAAACTTTGTCAAAAAAACAATTATGAAAAAACTATTTCTATTACTAATACTATCAGGTCAACTATTGGCTCAAAATAAAAGTATAGTCGGGAGTGTCAAAGATACTCAAAATGAATCGGTGATTGGTGCTACTGTCAAACTTATGAACAGTATCGACTCAAGTTTTGTGAAAGGAGGAATTACTGATATAAATGGAAATTTCTTTATCCAAAATTTATCTAGCGGCAGTTATTTTTTAGAAATCACTTCAATGGGTTTTTTGAAATATAGAAGTGTGAAAAAAACATTGGACGAACAACAAACTAAGGTAGAATTGCCCGTTATTATCCTTTTGCCTGCCAAGAGTACCACTTTAAACGAAGTAGTAGTTAGTGCTAAAAAACCGCTAATTGAACAGGAAATCGACAAAACGGTTGTGAATGTAGGAACGATGATATCGGCAGCGTCCAGTAACACCCTTGAAGTTTTAGAAAAAACACCGGGCATATCAGTGGATGCTCAGGGGAATATTAATCTCTATGGAAAAAGTGGAGCAATGGTTTTGATTGATGGTCGGAGTACCTACATGAGTGGGACAGATTTGGTAGCTTATCTTAAATCTTTACCAGGTGGTTTGTTAGATAAACTCGAACTGATGGATAATCCACCTGCAAAATATGATGCCGCCGGGTCTTCTATCATCAATATTATTTTAAAGAAGAACAAAGCGAGAGGTTTAACAGGTAACTTATCTTCAGGCATGTCGATGGGGCAAAAACTGAGAGTCAATAATAGTGTAAACTTTAATCTTAATCGCCAGAAAATCAATTGGTTTTGGGGAATAGACCAGAGTTTAGACAAGGACTACACAGAAGAAACTTCACAAAGGACAATTTTTAATGATGAAAAAATAAGTATAACCAATATTCAATCGAAAAACTACAGCGATTATAAATCTAATAGTTTGAATGGAAGATTTGGAGCAGATTTTACTTTAAGTGAAAAAACTATTTTGGGCGTGCAGTTTTTTTTACAAAATAGACCCCGTTCTGATGAGGCAAACTATGTAAATACGACAGCCACTCAAGAATTCAAAGGCAATAATAATGGGACCAATAATTGGAACTCAAAATCCGCCAATGTAAACTTCAATCATAAATTCAATAATAAGGGGCATGAGTTATCTGGGGATTTGAATATATTAAACTACCAGTCAGAAGGCTTACGAAATTTTAATAGAATAACAGAAAATGAGCTTTTTGACAACAAATTATCTAACAATATTAATATCTATAACTTCAAAACAGACTATTCACTACCATTGGGCAAAGGAGCCAATTTAGAAAGTGGATTAAAGTCGAGTTTTGTAAAAAACGATAATGATGCACTTTTTCGAGACGAATTTGCCGCAATCATTTACAGCCGAAGTAACCATTTTATATATCATGAAAACATAAATGCAGGATATATAAATATCAGAAAACCAATCAATAAAAAGTTGAGTTTACAAATGGGTTTGAGAGCAGAAAATACCAATATCTTAGGAGAATTACTAGCAAACGAAACTATTAAATACCAAAAATTTAATCAAAATTTCACCAATATTTTTCCTAGTGTATTTTTAAGTTATAACCTAGACAGTTTAAAAAACCACAACATTAGTTTTAATTTCACAAGGAGAGTAAATCGACCTAATTATCAACAGTTTAATCCATTTCTAAACTATGTAGATGCCTATAATTACACCCAAGGCAATCCTGATTTACAGCCGTTTTACTTGAATTTAGTACGATTTAGATATCAATATAAATCTATTTACACAATGGGTTTTGGCTATGACGGAGCGGATGGAATTCTGGGAGAAGTTACCATCAGAGAAGGCGAAACATTTATCCGAAAACCATTTAATACGGGCATTGGCAACAGAACATTTATTAATCACAATTTAACACTGCAACCGACCAAATGGCTAAGTTCAACATTGTATTTTCAAGTGGCTCGATTCGACATTAAAAGTAACATAAACGGAGAAACAAATCATACAGTATTTTTTACTGGAAGAGTATCTACCACTCAACAAATTAGTTTTGGGAAGGGGTGGTCAAGTGAACTTACGGCTCAGTACAAAACAGAAGAAAGAATCTATCCTACAACAGTGTTAGCTCGGGCATCTGTTTACTATTCGATGCAAAAAAAGATTTTGAAAGACAAAGGGGCGATAAAACTGAATATCAATGATATTTTTCACTCAGATACCTATCGAGAAAGGATTGAAAACTTTCAGAATATTTACCAAAATAGGGTTAATATAAACGATACTCAGCGAATAGGCTTGGCATTCAGTTATAGATTTGGCAATGAAAAATATGCCCGAAAACGCCGAAATAGAGATAATTCTGCAACCGAAGAAACAGAAAGAGTGCAATAAGGAGTGGGGAATATCAGTTTTCCCCCTATGCATCTCTAAAACTCCTTGAAAAAGTTAATCATTCCAACGCCAAAAGCTTTGATTATATTGGATGGAGCCTTCAAAATAGGGGATATTGTACTTTCCCGAAAGCTCAAGTGCGAAGTTTTAGGTAAATTCATTTGTTGTGAAATATTCAAATTTTGAAATTAATAACGCTTTTCGGTAGAAAATTGTCAGTAAGAAAGCTTATAATTTGTGAGAGGAGTGAGGCTATTCCATGTAAATTTTCTCCATTTAGTTAAATGAGGGCTCATTCAATCAAACCCAATTTAGCCTTCAAATCAGCAACTTCGGCTTCTAAGTTTTTGATGTGTTGGTATTGGGGCTGTAAAACCTCTTCAATTTCTTCAATTGTAAATCGAGGGGTAATATGTTGCGGGCAATTCCAGTCGTAGGCTTCAATATGGAGTACCATTAGGCGTTCTGGGCGAAACTTATAACCATCCAAATCAAGCAAATGATGTAATGCTGGATTATCCTTTAGTGCTACAATTTCGGCTTTAGCGTATATTTTTAATCGTTTTTTATTTGGATAATCTACTAAAAATAATGCTACTTTGTTGTTAGTAGCCATATTACCCACTGAGATATATTGCATATTGCCTTTGAAGTCAATAAATCCCAACCGATTTGCATCCAATACCTTTAAAAAACCCTTGGGTCCACCACGGTGCTGGATATAAGGAAAGCCATTTTCGCCAACAGTTGCCATATAAAAACTATCTCTTTGGGCAATAAAATGTTGTTCATATTTACTCAACCCTTCGTACATAGTTTGGCTTTCCATACGAGCATAGTTTGCTCTGCTACCAAATTGTTCTTGTAATTTTTTGGCAGCAGAGCTAAATCCGATTTCTGCAAAATTCTTTGCCATAATTTTATTTATTTATGGGTGTCTTTATTTTCATGTTCTGCCAAAACTTTATCCCATAAAGTATCACCACATTCATCAGGGATAACTACTTCTTCATCATTATCAAGAAGTAGTACTTGCTTTGGCTGACTCGCTAATAATGTTGCTAAGTCTAATTTTTTCGATTTCGTTTCTGTAATTTCCATTATCTTGTGTTAAAAATGTTTCTTAATATTGATTAAACATGTTAAAATGATTTTTTACAAAAACAGACAGGTCTGTTTTTGTCTTTTAAATAAAAAACTATAATAATTTTTCGACGATTCTACGAGTAGCTTCAATAGTCCAATTTTCTTTAAAAACTTTACTGCTTGCCAAAGCTCCCTCAAATAGTATGTACAATTCATCAGCAAGAGCTTCATTATGAATAGGTGCAAGAATTTCGATAAACAACTCACGGATTTTATTCTTTTGGTCTTGAATTAAAGCAAGTACGCCCTCATTGTTTTGTGGAATTTCGGCTGCAATATTTAAAAAATGACAACCGTTAAAGTTTGTTTGATTTGAAAATTTAACCAAAAAATCAAAGATACTAAGCACCTTTTCTTGTGGTGTTTGTTTTTGGTTGACTATGCTTCTCAAAACTTCGTTTGAACTAACAGAGGTATTTCTCAAATAGCTTTTCAATAAATCGACTTTTGAAGGGAAATGAGCATATAGACTGGCTTTGGCAATGCCCGCTTCGGCTATTATTTGGTTGATACCAGTTGAGTTATAACCTTGTTCATAAAATAATCTTGCGGCTGTATTTTCTATTTTTTTTTTGGTATCCATAAATTTCTTTTTTTACATAACAAAAGTAATTAAAAGTTTTTATAAAACATACAGACTTGTCTGTTTTTTTGTAAAAACTTTTAATTCAATATTTTTGAATGGACTCTTATTTTTCAAAACATTAATGAAAGAAAATGCAAAGCTCGATAATTAGTTAAAAAAAGTCACACATAAAAGCTTATAATTAAGGGGCGGTAACTTATACCAAAGACTATCATTTATTGTGAGCAATTCCTCAATCATTTCTATATGCTATGTGAATTGGTTTGTTAAGTTATACCCATTCACGTCTTACATTTATTAATTTTGTGTTATGAAAATACATACCAACGCAAGCTTAACACCTAAGCAAAGACAAATGATTAAAGATTTATAT